>WFQT01000296.1 GCA_015486895.1 Anaerolineae bacterium | reverse complement strand
GTGGAAGGAGTTTTCCGCACCGAGCGCGCCCGCGCCATTTGGCTCGCACTACAAGAAGAGAATTGACCATGCTATTAGCAAAGACACTCTCGTTTTATTAACTGGAGTCTGGCGGGAATGACGTTTTAGGATCGACCAAGCTATCTTTACCGCAGATTATACAGGTTGCACGGATTAACACAGATTTTCTTTTGCTTTCCGATCCGAATCTGTGAGATTCTGTGTTTTTCTGTAGCTAAAACAAAAACGATAGAGTCCAGTTATTAAGATGATGCCTGATTCTGACATAAGGAGGTATGCAAATGTTAAAAAGCCAGCGCTCCGTTGGTATTGTCGGCTACGGCGCTTATATTCCCCGTTACCGTCTGCCGGCGCGGGAGATTGTGCGCGTGTGGGAAGGCGGGGTAGGAGGTGTGCCGATACAGGAAAAGTCTGTGCCCGGCCTCGACGAGGATACAATCACGATCTCCATTGAAGCAGCACGCAATGCCATGCTGAGGGCGCAAATTGACCCGCAGCAAATCCGCGCTGTTTGGGTAGGGAGTGAATCGCATCCTTACGCGGTGAAGCCCAGTTCCACCATCGTGGCGGAAGCGATTGGAGCCGCTCCCTTCATTCAAGGGGGAGATTGGGAGTTTGCCTGTAAAGCGGGCACCGAGGCGATACAAGCCGGGTTGGGTTTTGTTGGCTCCGGCATGGCCGACTACGTAATGGCCATCGGCGCCGACACGGCACAAGGCCGTCCAGGGGATGCGTTGGAATACACCGCCGCGGCAGGCGGGGCTGCGTTTGTCTTGGGCCCGGCGGAGGAGGGCGTCGCCGTGGTGGAAGCTTCCCTCTCTTACGTGACTGACACGCCAGACTTCTGGCGTCGCCAGGGCGCATCTTATCCCAGCCATGGGCAGCGGTTCACGGGTGAACCGGCTTATTTCCACCACATTACCAGCGCTGCCAAAAAACTGATGGCGGAAATGGGGACGAGTGCCGCAGATTACCGTTTCGCTGTGTTTCACCAACCAAACGTGAAATTCCCGCAGCGGGTAGCGGCTATGTTGGGTTTTACCAAAGAACAGTACGAAACGGGGCTGCTTTCCGGCACCATTGGCAACACGTACTCCGGGTCCAGTATCATCGGCTTGACGGCGATACTGGATGTCGCCAAACCGGGGGACCGAATTTTCTCGGTTTCTTTCGGGTCTGGCGCCGGTTCCGACGCATTTTCATTGCAGGTCACAGAACGGCTGCCGGAACGGCAAAAGTTGGCACCCAGCACGCAGACGTACATTCGTCGCCGCAAAGAGATCGATTATGCGTTATATAGCCGCTACCGCGGCAAACTTTTGTTAGCGTAGGAGGGAGCCATGCGCGAAGTTACTATTGTTGGCATAGGACAAATTCCTGTCAGTGAATACTGGACACGCTCTCTCCGGCACATGGCCCACGATGCGTTGATGGCAGCGTGGCAGGATAGCGGTGTCGAGGAGGTCGATACCCTTTACGTGGGCAACGCCCTGGCCGACGAGCTTAGCGATCAGAAACAGTTAGGTGCTTTGGTGGCGGATTTTATCGGCCAGCGGGGCATCGCCGCGGCAAGGGTGGAAGCCGGAGACGCGTCGGGAGCCTTGGCACTGCACCAGGCATATTTGGCCGTCGCGAGTGGTATGTATGATACGGCTTTGGTCGTCGGCGTGGAACAGATGAGTGCCGCTTTGCCGGTAGAAGTGATCAGTGCGACAGCCCGTTTCTTGGATCAGGAATACGAAGCAACAATGGGAGCGACACTAAATTCGATTTTCGCTTTGATGATGCGCCGCTATATGTACGAGTACAAAGTGCCCCGGGATGCGTTTTTCGCTTTCCCCTCTACAGCGCACCAAAACGCTGTGAATAACCCGAATGCGATGTTCCGCAAGGCAATAAAGGAAAGCACTTACAAGCGCATTGCCATGATCAGCGAGCCGTTGAATATGTTTGACGTAGCGCCTATTTGTGATGGTGCCGCAGCGGTGATGCTCTGTGCTACGGATAAATTGCCGGTACTGCGGCACGATGGCCCGCCACCGGTGCGCATCGCTGCTTCCACCGTGGCAACGGACGCGGTCGCCGTACACGACCGGCAGGACCCGTTATTTCTGGAAGCCGCTTTTATTTCCAGCCAATTAGCTTATCGGCAGGCAACTTTGAACCAGACGGATATTCAGCTTTTCGAGTTACATGATTCAAGCAGTATCATGGCTGCCCTTTCGCTGGAGGCTTGCGGCTTGGCGCCCCGGGGCGAGGGAGCACGCGCTGCTGCGGAGGGGCTGATTGCGTTGGATGGCCCGGCGCCGATTAGCACTATGGGGGGGCTAAAAGCGCGAGGCAACCCGGCCGGGGCAACGGGCATTTATCAAGTGGTGGAAATTGCACAGCAGCTTCGTGAAGAGACCGGTGCGAATCACATCTCCGGTGCCCAGGCAGGATTAGCCCAAAGTATCGGGGGGACCGGTGCCACTGCTGTGACCCATATTCTAACCCAACTTTGATAGGTTTTGATAGCGAAGACATGTTAGGATAAGCAACAGTAAATTTAGAGTCTATGTTACTACCCAGCCTCCCCAACAATTGGACGCTGATGACACTGATTTTCGCTGATCGTTTCTAGTTTATTTGCTTTATCTGCGAGTGTCAGCGTGAAATCTGCGGCATCTGCGTTCTATTTTGCTTAAGGCTGAGCAGTTACGAATCCCTAAAGAAGGTTGATGAATAATGCACATTGCACAGAATTGGCGTTTGAAAGCACAGCGCTATCGCTTGGTCGGTGAGGTTTGTGAGCATTGTGGTGCCAAGATTTTCCCTCCCCGGGATATTTGTCCAAATTGCTCACATTCGGCAAAGGAGAGTTTTGAATTCAGTGGCCGGGGTGAAGTTTACTCATTTTCCGCCCTATCCGAGACAGCAGAGAAATTCCAGCGTTTCCGGCCTTACACTATGGCTTTGGTTAAATTGGAAGAAGGGCCATTGGTTACTGCTCAGCTTACCGATGTGGAGCCTGATAAGGTAAAGATTGGCATGCCGGTAGAGATGGTGACCCGCCGGTTGATGGAAGAGGGCAATGAAGGGATAATCTTGTACGGGTATAAGTTCCGGCCTATGCTGGACAAAGTAGCCTAAACGAATCATTGCTCTTCCCATAGCGTAGCAAGCCGCAACATTGAGAAGATACAGAATGTCTGTTTTACGGCTTATTTTCGAAGTAGTCGCCATGAGCGGTTGCACACCGCATAATGATGAAAATAAAACGCAGATAACGCTGAGTCGCAGATGAACGCTGATCTTTTAAAAACCTGCGAAATTCTTGTAAATCTGCGTCATCTGTGTGTTATTTTTGGTGCGTTCATTTGACAAGCTGACATCCTCTGACAGAGAACGTCCGGCCCGGCGGGCGTCAGCCCGCCTGGAGTGCCGGATTCATCCGGTACTCCAAACGGGTGAGTGCAAGCAGCTCGCAGCGTTTCCCCGCCTATCACACTACTTTTG
>WFQT01000295.1 GCA_015486895.1 Anaerolineae bacterium | reverse complement strand
CTTTGCGGGGGTAAACCAGCGGCAAGTCGGTGGCCTGGCTGACCACCGTGGCGATAGGAAGTGCCCCGTACGGCACCGCCGCCAGCCGCTGGACACTTAGCGGTGCCAGCAGCCGGGCGTAAATGTTGGCAAGGTGGCGCATCGTGGCCGGGCTGGCGATGGACCGCCGTAAATCAATGTAAATAGGAGAGTGCTTTCCAGAAGCCAGGAGAAAATCGCCGAAGCGAATTGCCCCCAGCGCGACCAGCTCTTCTACCAGCGCCCGAGCCGGCGACGGCGGAGCCGCAGGCCCTAACGCCAGCGCTCGATTGATGCGCCTCCGGTAGGTGGAGGCCACTTCCCGTATCTCTTCGGCCAAGGCAACGCCCCGGCTGACACTCACCAACAATCCAAGGCCGTCGGCACGCATCCCGGTGCGCACAGCGGCCTCCAAGTCCCCCCCTTGAGCGCCAACTCCAGGCAACAGCAACCAGGCATCAGGAGCAGCCGCCCGTACTTCGGCAATGGCAGCCGGGTAAGTCGCCCCTACTACCAACCCGATGTTGCCGTGCTCCGACCAACCGGGCATCGTCGCTGCTAAATATAGGTGAAGCGGTAAGGTAGGAGATGGCCGCTCTTGCAAAGCCGCCGCCCCCGGATTGGAAGTGTGACAGAGGAGGAAAAGCCCTTTTTCACGGTAAGCCGCAAAAGGGGCAATGCTATCCGGCCCCAAAAACGGGCTTAACGTCACCGCGTCAGCACCCCACTGCCGGAAAACAGCTTGAGCGTAAGCCTCCGCCGTGCTGCCAATGTCACCCCGTTTAGCATCCAGGATCACCGGGATTTCCGACGGCACGGCGGCCAGCGTTTTTTGCAACAGATCATAACCCGGCCGACCCAAGGCCTCATAAAAAGCAATGTTCGGCTTGTAGGCAGCCACCATATCAACCGTTTGGGCAATAATGTCACTGTTCCAGGCTAACAGCGGATCGGCGGCAACACGATAACGCCCCGGCAAACGCTCCGGCCGCGGGTCCAACCCCACACAGAGTAATGAATGATTACGATGGCTGGCGTTAATCAGTTTGTCAAAAAAACGCATGTCTTTCCCCTCTCAACGAATCAAACAGCCATTCTCATTTTGCTGGAAATCGAGAAGCGTCTGCCGATGGGCCGGTAACATGTTCTCCGGCAGGGCATCCAGGGGGAAAAAACGCAATGCTAATGTTTCCTCGTCACCGCCGGTCAGTGCACCCCGCCACTGTGTGACCAAAAAGGCGACAGCAAAAACTTGCACTTGATCGCCATTTGGGTAAACAACAGTAAACTTAGGATCACTGTAAACACCAAACAGCTTAGCGGCCTGTACCTCGATCCCTGTTTCTTCGCGCACTTCCCTCTGTACCGCTTGCCAGGCTGACTCGCCCAGCTCCATGGCGCCGGCCGGCAATCCCCACACATTGAAATCAGAACGCAACTGAAGCAATACTTCGCCGGCATCATTACGGATGAGAGCCCTAACACCGGGAATAAGAAGGGGCTTATGTCCTATGTATTCCCGTAGCGTCTGAATGTAATTCATAGCCTTTTCCTTAGTGGCACCTCGTCAGCCGGGAAAATCTGAATGTTGCCACAGCGATTACACAACTGGGAACAGGTCACTACTCCGAAAATAAATCACAGGATAACACTTAGTCTGTGGCTATAACCCAAAACGCCAACACCTAACATAATTAGATCAAGGGTACCACAATTTGGCCTTTATCCCAAACGTGAACGTTTTTGGTGCTGTTCAGCAAGGAAGAGTAAGGTGTGTTATGATAGCGGTGGCAGCTCTTAGTGAGAGATTTATGAAAAGGAGAAAAATAGATGTTATTTGCAACCGGCACTCAATGGTATAGTTTGCTGAAGGATATATGGGAACAACAAGACTCTGTGTTCAAGATGGCATTAGAATTGCACGGTCAGGGCGGGGATTTAGCCAGGCTGTTAGCTGAAGGCGGTGTGAAGACTTTGGCGGCGGTGGCGCCAGCACAGGTCAACGAGCTCCGGGAAAGCGCTCGGGCAGCCGGCTTAGCAAATCGCTTGCTCTTTGTCGCTAACGTTCCATCTCTCTGGCATTATGTTCCTCCTTCAGCAACGGATTTGGTAGTGCTCCCCAACGCCGCCGTCAACTTGTTAGCCGACGCCAAGGCATTAGGCCGGCTGTGTAAGCGGGTTGCCCTCGTTTTGCGGCCAGGAGGACTTTTTGTTCTGGATTTTCTAACGAAGCAGGGATTGACGGCGCATTATGACGGGACACTGCGATTAGTTGTGTCCGACGACAGTTTTCTGCAAATAGACCAAGGCCGCTATAACCAGGAAACGAGGCAAGCTCGCGTTAAACAGCGTCTTTTCTTGCGCCGGGGAGATTGCTGGCAGGAAAGCAATGAAGAGGTGACTCGCTACGGTTTCTCAGTGGCCCAGTATCGTTGCGCTTTAGGCGGCCCGGAGTATGAAATCATCAGCCAGTCGCCATGGCCCCATGTGGGTGCTGTCATGGGCAAGGTAGCGTTAGAAAAAGAAACGCATGTTCTTATCATTGCCAGGCGCCGATAGCTATGTGATAAGGCGAGATTGCATTCTTTCCGTTTTTCTGATATACTTCTTAAAAACAGGTCATTGGGGCATTGTAACTACTGCCGATGGAGAGTAAAACGGTGCAGTTTCCTACTTCGGGTTACTCACGTGTGGTTTCTTCCTTTCTTGCGTGGCGTATCGTATCTCCATTATGTGATCTACTTCCCCACTTCTCGTACCGTCTGTTTCCCCTAATAAGACGAATTTAAGATAGATATCTTTGTGTCAAGGAGGTCACTCATGATGCCAATGGATGTCTTGGAAACCGTGTTAAAATATGATGGCTCCGATGTTTTAACTGTCTACCTGGATGTTGACCCAACAAAACAAGAAAATCAGGGCAGTCGCCGGGCCTATCAGATATGGTTAGCAGATCGGATCAAGAAATTAGCGGGTTCGATAGAGAGTGGCGAGGAAAAAGCAGCATGGCGGAAAAGCACAGAGGCTGTGCAAGAGTTTGTAGATAGCTTTCGCCCACGATCCAAGGGAGTCGTGATTTTTTCCGGCCCGGCGCTGTGGCATATAGTGGAGACGCCCTCAGCGCCCCGGAACCGTATCTGGTGGGGATATCCTTTAGTAGTGCCATTACGCCGCCATCTGGCCCGGCGCCATCGATTTGGATCGGTCATCGTTGATCAGGAGAAAGCTCGTTTCCTGGCTGGTGATCCTTATGATGTAGAAGAGATAGAATCTACTAAGCTAATTAACGAGATGTCCGTGGAACCACAACGACATGAGACCCCTTCTTTCCGCGGGGGAAGTGGCATTCCCGCTTCCGGTGATCGGGATGATGGCCTGCAAGGGCGCGCACAGGCAGTATTGCACCGGTTCATGGATAAAGTGGTACAGCAGATGACGCAATTGGCAGGGGATTATGACATTGAGCGTTGGGTAATTACTGGGCCAACGGAAGTACGGGCTGCGCTGCGGGATGAAATGCCATTAGGCTTGCGCGATCAAGTATTGGGCGAGGTTGCTCTTTCGACCTGGGCCGGCAAAGGTGAAATCAGGGACAAAATTTTGCCTTTCTGGCAGCAGGCAGAAGAGGAAGAACAAACAGTTTTGGTGGATAAGCTGCTGCAACAGGCAGAAACAGACTTTCAGGTCGTCATGGGGGCGGAAGATACGCTACGAGCTATTCAAGCGGGGCGCTCTAGTTTGGTCGTCATGACCCACGAGTTGGATGGGGATGCCTGGGTATGTCCTGCATGTGGTTGGATCACGCTGGAAGCACAGCCGTGTCCCATTTGTCAGACGGGAACACGACAAGTGCATCTGGCCACGGCAGTCGAACGCCGGGCGCGGGAGATGGGGAGCGAGGTAGAAATTATAGCCGGCCCGCCGGCCCAGAAGTTAGCAGCTAAAGAAGGGATCGGCGCCTTTCTCCGCTTCTGATGCCGGCGCAGTGTCTGCCCTGTAAATTGCAATCACCCGGTTAGAGTTGGGGTGCAGGCCCCATACCAAACGTGAGCTACGTTCAGAGTAGAAACTCACAGGCAATTCAATTACTGGACTCTGGTGATTTTTATTTTAGCCACAGAAAAACGCCGAGCTTCACAGATTTCACTGATTTTCACGGATTTCATTTCTTGTGTTTTTAATCCGTGCAATCTGTGGTGAAGATAGGCCAATCGAGCCCGAAACGCCATTTTCGCCAGACTCCAGTCAATTAGCGAACAAAGGTACCAAATTCCGGTATGGTTCAAAAGAGCTCTTTTCCATCTTGACAAATCTACTGAGACGTCGCGGCTGATTAAGCCACGGAATGACACAGAATTACACGGAAAACTTTTGTCTTTAGCCTTTTCTGTGCCTTTCCATGTTACTCTGTGGCTTTCTTTCCGGCCCCATTTGTCAAGATTGTTTCAATTCGAAATTAACCATGCCCAAATTCCATATTCTTGAGGTGTTCAATGAGTGTAATTCAGAGTGTCCAATGGGTAGATGACAGATTTAGGATCATTGACCAAACAACCCTGCCTTTGGAGCTAAAACACATTTCTCTTGGGACGGCAGAGGAAGTATGGAAAGCGATCAAGAGGTTGCAGGTGCGCGGGGCTCCGGCTATCGGGATTGCGGCTGCATTTGGGCTATACCTCGGCGTCCGGGATTATCCAGGTAACAATTACGAGGGTTTCTTAGCAGAAGTTGAGCGTGTAGCGCAGTATCTTGCTACTTCAAGACCCACAGCAGTCAATCTTTTCAAGTCACTGGCGCGCATGGAAGCACTAGTCAAGAAGAGCAGTACCTTAAGCGTAGCCCAAATTAAACTTCTACTTCTAAAAGAAGCTCGAGAAATGATAAAAGAAGATACAGCCACGTGCCGTGCTATTGGTATGTACGGGGCAGCACTCCTTGAAGATGGTGACACCGTACTTACCCATTGCAATGCCGGTAGCCTGGCTACATCACAGTACGGGACAGCGCTGGGAGTTGTCTACATGGCAACAGAACAAGGCAAGCGGGTAGAGGTGTATTCCGATGAGACCAGGCCATTGTTGCAAGGCTCCAGGTTAACAGCGTGGGAACTGATGCAAGCGGAGATACCAGTGATTACCATTACTGACAATATGGCAGCCACAGTAATGGCTCAAGGAAAGATTAACATCGTCATTGTAGGCACAGACAGGGTAGCTGCCAACGGGGACTTTGCGAATAAAATTGGAACCCTCGGGGTTGCGATACTGGCGAAGGAGTTCGGTATTCCTTTCTTTGTAGCGTCTCCTCTCTCTTCCATTGATATGAATATACCTTCAGGTGAATACATACCTATAGAGGAGCGGGACCCGGATGAAGTCAGGAAATGCTTCGGCACGCCTATAGCTCCGGAGGATGTGGGGGTATATAACCCTGCCTTTGATGTTACGCCTAACCGATATGTAACCGGAATCATTACCGAGAAAGGTATTGTGTATCCCCCATATCATGTGAGCCTTTCCGCGCTTTTCCAATGAGCGGTAATCTCCCTGTTGAGTGTCAGCGGCGCTTGAGCCATATGATTGTGGGGCCGGATGAACTGAGCTTCTCTGGCAAGAGGTTCGGAGTCACATATCGACTTACAGGAAGTGAAGCGGAGGCTCGTCGCAAAGCAGAGGATATTTGCATTGAACAAACGATAGAATTCCCGGCGGATTTAGTATCGAGCGATAGCTCAATACGGAGTGACATTTTCGGCAGAGTAGAGCGTTTTCGCTTCATCTCCGGGGAGCTATTTGAGGCGGATATCTCGTTTGCAGTTGAGGTCGTTGGACGGGAAATAACGCAGCTTATCAACATTATTTTCGGAAATATCAGCATCAAGCGCGGGATACGCGTCATCGATGTGAAACTTCCTCCCTTGTTGCTGTCGACTTTCAAAGGCCCTCGCTTCGGCGTGCCTGGTCTCAGGAAGCTTTTAGGTGTTCGTTCTCGCCCGGTGTTAAGCACGGCGTTGAAGCCAATGGGACTCCCTGCGGACGAGCTTGCCGACATGGCTTATGCATTCGCTTTGGGCGGTATCGACATTATCAAGGATGATCATGGGCTTGCCGACCAACCCTTTTCCCCGTTTAGAGAGCGGGTGGAAAAATGCACCCAGGCTATCGCCCGTGCCAACCGGAAGACAGGCTACAAAAGTATATACGTTCCAAACATCACTGCTCTGCCAGATGAGATGACAGCACGCGCTAAATTTGCTAAAGAGGTTGGAGCAGGTGGAGTGATGGTAGCGCCAGGTTTAAGCGGTTTTGGGACGATGCAAGCTATTGCCGCCGATGACGCCATTGCGTTGCCTGTGATTAGCCACCCATCGTTCCTGGGCGCGTTTGTAACATGCGAGGAGAGCGGGCTTTCCCACGGCTTCCTTTTTGGAATCCTGATGCGGTTAGCCGGGGCAGATGTCACCGTATTCCCCAATTATGGAGGAAGATTCCCTTTTAGCCGCAAAGATTGCGAGGAAATTGCTCAGTTCACATCCAGGCCAATGGCCCACATCAAGCCTATTTTCCCCGCTCCTGGTGGAGGAATGAGCATGGAGAAACTTCAGGATATGTCGTCGGTCTACGGATCTGATGTAGTTTTCTTAATAGGCGGTGATCTATACCGACATTCTGCAAGCTTGGCGGAGAGCGCCAGGCGTTTCCGCAGACAAGTGCAAGGAATGTAAACGACAACGCGTTCGGTGAGATTATATTACCCATAAAATTGATGCTGAGCGTTTTTCGATTAACGCCAATCTCTGTAACATAAGGAGGTAACATGTGGATTGATGATGCCAAAGAGCTTGAGTCAGTGGCGATAAAATTCCGCCAAACGCTGGTAGATATCACTTATGAGACAGGGGGGTCTTACCTGGGCCAGGCTCTCTCCGCCAGCGATCTGCTAGTGGGATTGTTTTATCACTACCTGAGATATCACCCCAGCGAGCCAGATTGGCCAGATCGGGATCGATTTCTCCTATCGCCAGGGCACTACGCCCTGTCGCTGTACGTAATGCTCGCGGACTTAGGGTACTTTCCAAAGAATATCCTTTACACATTCAAGCAAAATGGCTCCCCGGCTGAGTTAGCAACGCACAGAGGAACGCTTCCTGGCGTGGAGGTGACAGGCGGATCTTTAGGACAGGGCCTTTCTCTTGGCGTGGGAATGGCTCTCCATGCCAAGCTCCGCGGGAAAAAGCACCGCGTTGTGATCATGATGAGCGATGGGGAACTGGAAGAAGGACAGATATGGGAAGCTGCCATGTCCGCCGGGCATTACAAGTTGGGCAATGTCCTGGCTGTCGTTGATGCTAATGGTTTCCAAGTGGATGGCTCGGTGGAGGATGTCATGAACATAGAGCCTCTTCCTGATAAGTTTAGAGCCTTTGGCTGGGAAGTGAAGGAGATCGACGGCCACAATATGTTGGAGATCTTCAATGCCCTGGAAGTGTTCTCCGAACCGCACCAAAAACCAGCAGTGATTATCGGCCGCACGGTGCGAGGGAAAGGAATACCTTTCATGGAGAGTAATAAAGCTTTCCATTACACAAGAATGGACAAAAAGCAGGCAGAAAAAGCAGAGGAGGCGCTGAGTGCAGCGTGGGATGCTGTATGAGCAACAACAATTACTTGTTGGAAGAATTCGGAAGCGATTTCGGGCCGTACCGCAGGACAATCGTTGAGGTAGGGCAATCTAACCCTAACGTCGTCGTTTTGGGGGCGGATCTTGGAAATTCCACAGAGATAGATTTATTTCAACAGGCCTTTCCTGAGCGCTTCTTTAACATGGGGACTGCAGAACAAAACACAATCGGCACCGCAGTGGGGATGGCTTTCGAGGGAGAAATTCCATTTGTGCACAGCTTTGGTGTCTTTGTCACTCGCCGCCCCTACGAGCAAGTTTGTGTGCAGGTGGCTTTGCACCAGGCTAACGTCAAGCTCCTTGGTTTCATACCCGGCCTGACTTCCAGGCTTGGCCCTACTCACCAGGCTGTGGATGATCTTTCTCTGATGCGCACTTTGCCGGACATGACGGTTATCGCTCCTGCCGACGCTACAGAGATCCGACAATTAGTGCCGGCCATAGCGGATTACGAAGGGCCGGTTTATAGCAGGATGATCAGACGTGAGGTGCCAATCATCTTGAACCCCGAGACCTATAAGTTCAAGATAGGGAAGGCCGTGTTGCTCCGGGAGGGTGGGGATGTGACACTGATCTCGACCGGCCTCATACTTAAAGAGGTGCTTGCTGCTGCTCGCGAACTGGAGGAGCAAGGGATCAGTTCCTCAGTGCTTCACATGCCTACTATTAAGCCTTTTGATACTGAAGCAGTCTTGGAGCAAGCGGAGAAGACGGGGGCAATGCTCACGGCGGAAAATCATCTCATTACAGGAGGGTTAGGGTCATCCGTCGCGGAAGTACTGTCTGAATATAAGCCCACTCCGCTCTATCGAGTCGGTTTAAGAGACCGTTTTGCAGAGCCAGGAACGCCAGGTTACCTGTTCGACAAGTACAGGCTTTCTGCAGAATACATTGTGGAAGGCGCTAAAAAAGTGCTAGAGCGAGCAAAGATCTGAAAAGCCGCCCTGATTAACCTGCGATAGTTCTAACGCGGGACAAATCAGGAC
>WFQT01000294.1 GCA_015486895.1 Anaerolineae bacterium | reverse complement strand
ACTGTTGTCTATTTCTTGCTCTCATTAGGGCTTACCGGAGGCATGGCATTATTGGGTGGCTTAGGCAGTCGGTTGAGTTAGTACTTTACCGGTGAGATTCTTGTACATGGTGCAAGAAAATGAACCACAGATGACACAGATTAGTCTTTAGGATTCTTTCATTTGTGGAAGTCAGTATAAGACGTGATTGAAATCTGTCGTTCACTTTTGTATGTTTGTATGCAGACGATAGCCTCTTGCGAGTAGCCTTAGTGGCGACGAAAAGGGGATATGGCGTTTCACAGATAATGAAATGGGAGAACAGAATGAAAAGAATACTCATCATCGGGGCGATTTTAGTGGTGTTGCTGGGCGGCAGTTGGCTTCTATACAGCCAGGTGAACGGCCACCAGAAAGCCAAAACATCGCCTAACTTCAAGACGTACGTTGTCAAGCGAGGTAACATCACCGCTGTTGTGAACGCCAGTGGCAACATCCAGGATGTGGCCCAGGTCAACTTGAGCTTCGGCACCGGCGGCGAAGTGACTGACATTCTCGTGCAAGAAGGGCAAGCGGTGCACAAAGGTGACCTGTTGGCAAAAGTCGACCAGCGCAGTGTGAAGTTGCAGGAGCGGCAGGCGAGAGCAAATTTGAAAAGTGCAGAAGCTCGTTTGGAGCAACTAAACGAGCCTGCCGACCCGAAAGACGTAGCCGCCGCCAGGGCTAACCTTGAGGCGGCGAAAGCTAATTACGATAAACTCGTAGCCGGCCCATCTGCCGACGAAGTGGCTTCTGCCAAGGCCGCCGTGGACCGGGCACGTGCTGCGCTGCAACAAGCGCAAGCGATGTATGACCTCGTGAAGTACCGCCCTGACGTGGCTCGGCTACCACAATCATTGCAATTACAGGATGCAACGATTAGCTATGAACAAGCGCAAGCGCAATATCGCCAGGCAACGAAAGGGGCCAGCGATGCCCAATTAGCCAGCGCCAAAGCCCAAATTGCCCAAGCAGAGGCACAGTTGGAAAAACTACTGAAAGGCCCGGATCGGTACCAAGTGATCATTGCTCAAGCTCAAGTGGAAACGGCTAAAGTTGCTCTGGAACAGGCGAAATTGCTCCTGGAAAAGACGGCTTTAACGGCTCCCATGGATGCGGTTGTTGCCGAAGTGAATCTGAAGGTGGGCCAAATGGCCGCGGCGGCAGGTAGACCGGCCATTGTATTAGATGATGCTTCTAAGTTCCATGCTGATGTGGATGTGGACGAGTTAGACATCCGGTCAGTGAATGTGGGGCAGCAAGCAGACATTACTCTGGATGCCGCTCCCGACGCCGAATTACACGGTAAAGTAGTGTATGTATCACCCGTGCCGACTGCCGGGGCCAGCGCGGTCTCTTATCGGGTGCGCATCAACTTAGCCCCTACGGATTTTCCTCTACGTTCCGGTATGAGCGCCGTAGCGAATATTGTCAGCCAAGAGAAAGATAACGTCCTGCTGATTCCTAATCGTTACATTCAGTTGGATCGGCAAACAGGCCAAGCTCGAGTACAAAAACTGGTGGACGGCGTCCCCCAGCCGCTGATCATACAGATTGGTCTGCGCAATGACCGGATGAGCGAAGTCACCGCTGGCCTGCAGGAAGGCGACACCATCGCCCTCATTCTCCAAGACAGCAAAAGCAGCTTAAAGATGAAGTTCTCATCTAACTGAGGCAAGGAGGATAAGCAGATGGCGATGAAACAACAAGCCGTTCCTGCCTCTGGCGAGGTGATCATCAAATTGGCAGGAATCACTAAGATCTATCGGATGGGCAGCATGGCAGTTCATGCCTTGCGCGGCATTGATCTGATCGTGCACAAAGGCGAGATCGTGGCTATCATGGGGCCTTCCGGCTCCGGTAAGTCGACGTTAATGAATATCTTAGGGGCATTGGACCAGCCTACAGAGGGCATTTACGTGTTGGGCGATGAAAATGTGGCCAATCTCAACGACGACCAGTTAGCGTACATTCGCAACCGGAAAATCGGCTTTGTTTTCCAGAGTTTCAACCTCTTGCCACGGACGGCGGCACTGACGAATGTTGAGTTGCCGCTGATTTATGCCGGGGCGAAGCACCGCCGGGAGCGCGCAACGCAAGCATTGGAAGCGGTGGGTTTAGGAGATCGGCTGCACCACAAGCCCAACGAGCTTTCCGGAGGGCAGCAACAGCGAGTAGCCATTGCCCGAGCCCTGGTCAACGAGCCGAGCATTATCCTGGCCGATGAGCCCACTGGCAATCTGGATTCCAAATCGGGCAGCGAGATTATGGCGATCTTCCAGAAATTAAACGAAGAATTGGGCATCACCGTGATCTTCGTGACTCATGAGCCGGAGATTGCGGAGCATACCCGGCGCATAGTCCACCTGCAAGATGGGCTGATCATTTCCGATAAGCCGGTGTCATCGCCCCGCCGGGCCGTCAGCGGTCGTGGCTTATACGAGCGCAATGGAGTTGTCTCGTGAATATCATTGAATCTTTACGCATCGCTTTCCGGTCGCTCCTTGTGAACAAGACGAGAGCGTTCCTTACTATGTTGGGGATTGTCATTGGCGTTGCTGCAGTTATTGCTCTGATGGCCGCTGGCAACGGCGTGCAGCAGTACATCACCGACCAGTTTCAAAGTGTCGGTACGAACTTGCTGTTCGTGGCTGCGAAGGCACGGCACCCAGGTGCCGTGCCGAGCCGGCCGTTGACCGTGGATGATGCGCGGGCCATTTCCGACTCGTTGCAGGCACCCGATGTCTTGCACACTGCCCCGGTGTTGATTCGCACTTTTCCGGTATCCCGGGGACAGAATAGCATCATGCCCACAATTGCCGGGGTCACTGAAGAATACAACGAGGTACGCCAATGGGAAATCGCTGCTGGCCGTGCTATTGAGGCGACTGACATCCAGGGGAAATTCCGGGTAGCCGTTCTCGGACAGCAAGCCGCCAAGGATTTGTTCCCCAAAGAGGAGTGGCCTATCGGGCAAACAATCAAGATCAAAGGCATTCCTTTCAAGGTCATTGGCCTGTTGACACCAAAAGGAGGAAGCTCCTTTGGCAATGAAGATAATACGGTATTGATACCGCTGACGACAGCTCAGACCCGGCTGAGCAAAGCACGCACCGCACGGGGACAGTACACAATTACCTTGATATATGTTCAAGCTGTTTCCAAGGACCGCATGGCTGCGGCCAGACAGGAAATCACGGAAATCTTACGGCAACAGCACAATATCCAGTACGCTAATAATGACGACTTTGAAGTTATCAGCCAGGAGGACTTGATTTCTATCTTTGGCGAAATTACCGGCATGTTGACGATCTTCCTGGGCGCCATCGCTGCCATCTCGCTGTTAGTGGGCGGTATCGGTATTATGAACATCATGTTGGTCTCCGTCACCGAGCGCACGCGTGAAATTGGCCTGCGCAAAGCGGTGGGCGCCCGCCGCCGCGACATCTTGGGGCAATTTCTCATTGAAGCGATGGTACTTTCTTTGATGGGAGGTGTCATCGGCATCCTGTTAGGTGTCGCCGGGGCAATGTTAGTCTCCACCTTAGTGAATGGGTTGCACGCACTGGTGACGCCGAGCGCTGTGCTTTTGGCCACCGGTTTTTCGGCGGGGGTAGGGCTGTTTTTCGGTATTTACCCGGCCACGCGAGCAGCTCGGCTTAACCCAATCGACGCCCTGCGCTATGAATGATCTGTGAGAGGACGCAGATAACACTGGCACAGCAGATTTTCGTTAGTTTTTCGGAAATTGAATTTAACGCCCGATAGTAGTTGAACCCTGAGGGTGGCCGCCAACGGGCCCGCGAGAGCGGGCCTGATAAATGTAGGCTAAAGAGCAATTAGGAAAGGGCTGACTAAGCAGCAGAATCTTCACAGTTAAGGGGTAGGAAAGAGGTCGGCCTCAGAAAGCATCGTGAAAGTGGCTATTCACTACTTCATCCAACCCCTTGGCGAAACGCTCATAACGGCGAATTAGTTCTTCCGCAACAGGGGTCAGCGCGCTGCCACCACCGCCATGTCCACCCCGCTTGCTAGCTAACAACGGTGTGTGAAGCCGTTCTTCCATTTCGTGGACGCGTTGCCAGGCTAAACGATAGGGGATCTCTAAATGGCGGGCTGCCGCGCTGATGGAACCTGTCTGCGCAATTGTCTTTAGGAGCCGCACCCGCCACTGGCTGAGAACCACTACGCCGTCAATTTCCAGCCAGAAGTTAGAGCGAGCAATTAGTGGCAACTGTTTCCAATCCTCTTCTGACATTCTCTCCCCCGACGATCGTTATTCCTATCCTGGTTGAGCCAGGATCAAAAAAGCCAACCACAGGCTTCACGTGATCGCTGACCACAGATTTCGCAGATTTTATTTCTGTATTTCTAATCTGTGCAAATTGTACGGCAATCAGGCACTTTTCGCCAGTCTGTTCCGTCCCCAGGCAATTGGTATGTTATCTTTATCCAACAGTCGTGGCGGTTGTCCTTTTCGTACTGTAGCGGTGCTGATTATGCACTTGGAGACACCGTCCAGTGTCGGGATCTCATACATGACGTCCAACAAAATGTCCTCGACAATGGAACGTAATCCACGGGCTCCCGTTTTCTGCTGCTCTGCCTTTTCGGCAATAGCCTTTAAGGCATCTGGATGGAACTCTAGTGTTACATTGTCCAAGGAAAACAAATGTTGATACTGCTTGGTGATGGCGTTCTTCGGTTTAGTCAAGATTTCCATCAGGGCGGCTTTATCCAAGGCATGGAACGCTACGACAACTGGCACCCGGCCGACAAATTCTGGAATCATGCCATATTGGACTAAATCTTCCGGCTCAACCTGAGCCAGCAACTCATTTACCTCAGTGTTATTCTTTAGCAAATGTGGCTTGCTGGTAAAGCCCATGTTGTCTTTTGTGTTCACTCGCTGATTGACGATTTGCTCTAAGCCATTGAAGCTCCCTCCGAGGATGAAAAGGATGTTAGAAGTATCCAACTGGATGAAATCCTGTTGAGGGTGCTTACGTCCTCCCTGGGGTGGGATGTTAGCTAACGTGCCTTCGATGATCTTTAGTAATGCCTGTTGCACACCTTCCCCTGATACATCGCGAGTGATGGAAGGGTTGCCTCCGGACTTACGGGCGATCTTGTCGATTTCGTCTACGTAGACAATCCCCATTTGGGCTCTGTCAATATCGTAATCTGCAGCCTGCAGCAGGTGGACCAGGATGTTTTCTACATCCTCGCCTACATACCCAGCCTCGGTGAGGGACGTCGCATCAGCGATTGTGAAAGGCACATCCAAAATGCGAGCTAATGTCTGTGCGAGCAACGTCTTGCCGCTGCCGGTGGGCCCAATGAATAGGATATTGCTTTTCTGCAATTCGACGGCGGCAGGGTTGTTTTCCTGGGCGTGCCTCAATCGCTTGTAGTGGTTGTATACTGCCACAGAAAGCACTTTCTTCGCCCGATCCTGGCCGATCACGTAGTCATCCAACCTGCTGGTAATATCTGCCGGGGACAAGACATGGTCCCATCGTATCTTTGGTGCTGAGAATTCAGCAATGCCTTCTTCTTCCAGAATTTCCTGGCAAAGGGCAACACATTCATTGCAGATGTACACATCATCCGGGCCGGCAATAAGGCGAGCCACTTCGTCTTGCGAGCGTCCGCAGAAAGAACAGCGAGGCTCAGTCATGATGTTTGTTCCTCCTCGGATGCACCGATAATATGGTCGATCAAACCGTATTCCAGCGCCTGCTTGGCGTCCATGTAGCGATCACGATCGAAATCAGCCTCAATGTTCTCCCGCTTTTGTCCTGTGTGCTTTGCCAGGATGCTAAAGAGCAAGTTCTGCATGCGTTCTAGCTCTTTGAATTGGATGCGCACATCTTGCGTGTAGCCTTGGGTACCACCGCCAGCAGGGTGCATGTGAATGGTTGCGTGGGGTAAGGCATACCGCTTGCCTTTCGTTCCTCCGGCTAATAGGATCGTTCCCATGCTGGCTGTCCAACCAACTGCAAAGGTCGCCACGGGAGCCTGGATCATCTGCATGGTATCGTAAATCGCCAGGCCCGGATAAATCTGCCCCCCCGGCGAATTAAGATAAAACTGAATATCGCGTTCCGGGTCTTCCCGGTTTAAATAAAGTAACTGAGCAATAACGAGATCGGCTACCGCGTCGTTAATTGAAGCCCCCAGGAAAATAATGCGCTCTTTGAGCAACAAGGAATAGATGTCATAAGCGCGCTCACCCCGGCCACTCTGTTCAATAACCATCGGCACTAAAGCTTTAGGTAACATAGGTAATCAAACTCCTTCCACGAGGACATGCCCTCCTATTGTTTCTCTGTGATTTATGTGCTTATTATACATCATGAAGTGGGTCAGACCGTAAAATTTACCGGGGCGAGGTTAAAAAAATGAGATGTCGCCCTCTGAAAATAGCCCCGCCCCTCAATTCTGGGGGTGTGTTGCTCCCCCCAAGGTTGGGGGATAGGGGGCGTTTTCATCCGCTGTGGTGTGCCTGTCTGCGTGTCCGCACAGGCAGGCCGCAGGCTCATGATGACTACCAAGAAACACACCTGTTTCTTCCTGGACGAATAATTTTGTATTCGAAAATTACGGGATAGCTCCCTTGAGGACGCGATTCACACCTGTTTGCATAATCTATCGCCCGAACCGACAGAGCAGCCTACCTGCCGTTTCCCTATTTCCACCACAGATTACACGGATTGCACGGATTGAAAACACAATAATCAAACCTGTGAAAATCTACGGAATCTATGACTTGTAAATCAGGGATCACAGATGGCACAGATTAACACAGATTTTCCCTTGGCTTGAGCAACATGCATTCCCAAGCAAATGAGGAGTATCAATCTGTCACCGTTCGCGGCCCGACCGTCCCTGAAGCAAGACGGATAATTCCGAAAATCGCCTAAAAGCAGGTGCGGGATGGTGGCTACAGTGTTAGTTGGTAAAGACTACTTCAACAGCGGAGATCTTGCTGCTTAGTCAGGCCTTTTGGTGGAGGATCATAGGACACGGATTAACACGGATACATACCGATTTTGTTGTTTCTTCTGCATTCATTCGTGAAAATCCGTGTCCTATTTCTGACTGCTAGCTCTGGCTCGCGGTAGGATCTGCTGGGGATGTTTATTCTTCTTCCTTGTCGCCGCTGGATGCTTCAACGGGAATGCTCTCGGTCGTTTCTGTCTCTGCTTCCTCGGCCACGCTATCCTCGTCGGGGGTTTTCTCCTCGCTATCCGTCTCTTTCTTCCCTTCCGTTTCTTCAGTGGAGAAACGGTGAGCCAGTGCCTCGACTAACTTTTTGAATAAGAGGTTATGGCGTATCTCCTCCTGTTGCTTTTCGGAGCTATAGAGTTTACGTGAGGTTTCCCGTAATACAGGGTCCATGCCCTGCAATATTTCCTCTTCAATATAAGCATTGACCTCATCTTCGCTAACATCTAAGTTTTCGCGCTTTATAAACTCGTTCACCACTAATGCTCGAGCTACTTGTTCCTCGGCGGCAGCGCGCGCTGCCTTACGGTAGGATGTTTCGTCCTGTTTGGAGAACTCTAAGTATTGTTCCCATGATAAGCCTGCCTTTTCCAGTGCTTCTTTCATTTTCTCGATCTGATTGTCTAATTCTTCCTCAACCAGGATGGAGGGATAATCAACATGGCTTTTTTCTGTTAATGTTTTAATAATGGAATCAATGAGCTTATCATTTGCCTGTTTACTGGCTGCTAATTCTTCCTGACGGCGCAAAAAAGCCTGTAATTCCTCGGGTGTGGAAATTGCCTCGTCGATCTCTTTGTCCTTGACCGCACGAGCTATAAGGTCGTCGGTGAGCGGCGCTGGCTGTTTGGCTTCAATCTTGGTGGCGGTGACCTCTACAACGACTTCACCTTCCCAAGGCATGTTTGTATTGTCGTTCGCCTCGATGGTGTAAGTCTTACTCTCGCCGGTGGTCATCCCCTTCAAGTTTTCCTGCAACCGAGGTACATAAGAAGAGGAATCTTCTCCGATCTCGACGAGCATTCCCGGTTGTTCCACCTCGGGTTCGCCGTTAACAGCGATGGTCAGGTCGAATGTTACCCGGTCACCGTCCTGGACCTGCCGATCAACTTCTTGCCAGGTTGCATACTTTTCCTGGAGCTGTTTTACGTCGGCCTCGATCATCTCATCGGTGACCTGAGGCTCCTCCAGATCCACGTGAACCTCACTGTAATCTGGAAGTTCAACGGTAGGTTCCAGAGGAACAATAATGGTCATCTTGAAAGGATACCAGTTTACCTCCTCCGGTTCCAGCGGGCGGAAAGGCTTTACCTCTGCTTCCTCCAAGGCCCTTGCCAGAAAATCGTCTCCTTCTTTTTCGTACCATTCTTCAACAAACGACTCTCGACCGTAGCGGGCCAGAAGAAGTTGATAGGGAGCTCTCCCTTTTCGGAAACCGGGAACTGTAATGTCCTTAGCAGCTTTCATTGCTGCTTTGCGTAGTTCCGGTTCTAAGACATCGTTAGGAATCGTGATTGTCAGTCGTAACTGGCGATTCTCTAACTGTTCCTTGCTGACCTGGAAGTCATTAATCAATGCTCGTTAGCTCCTTTCAAAAACAAAAGGTCGCCTTTAGGCGCTCGACATTTGATACCTAACCTGGCCGAGCCAGGGCCATAAGGCAACCACAGATTTGCACAGATTTTCCTTTTTCTATCTGTGTAATCAGTGGAATTTGTGGTTCATTTTCTTGTACTGCGGACAAGAATTTCACCGGTAAGGTACTACGTTGACAACTTTTTGTCGATCTTGACGCCCTCAGCGCCTAATGGTCATCTTTCTAATTTCCCGAGGCCTTGGCCATTACCTCCCTGGGCCCCGATTTTTGTGAGGTGTCCCCCGACTTATTATAAGAAGGTACCCCAACAGTATTGAATCAAGCAACTGTAGATTATAACATAGGCCACGCGGGGCAAGAAATTCATAGAAAAGGATCTACTCTCGAGAGGTAACACAGCCAGCAAGAATGGAGTTCCGCGTTTGGAATGACGGGTTGATTGGCAGCGCTCAAAAGTCTTGGATGACTATCTATCCAAGGCAGGGAACGTTTCTCCTTGTGTAATCCCCATCCACATCCGTCGATTGATTCAGTCATGTTTGCCCCGGAGGGCAAGAGCTGGGCGAAATCGAGTCTGTTGGGGGGCTTGTTTCTCACCCTGGCATGGTCGTGTAGTCCACGCCCCTGTCCATAGCTGTGGCCGGGATTTTCTTGAATAGCTCTACGTAGAAAGTGCTTCCCTGACCGGGGGTGCTTTTCACCCAAATGCGCCCGTGATGGTTCAGCACAATATGCTTGCAAATGGTCAAGCCCAGGCCAGTTCCCCGGTAGGCTCGCCGTTCGCTGGCGTCCACTTGATAAAAACGATCGAAGATCTTCTCCTGTTCAGAGTGAGGAATGCCAATGCCGGTATCCTGCACCCAAATTCGCACTCGGTCGCCCAAGTCTTCGCCATTTACCAGCACCAGCCCACCCGGCGGCGTGAATTTAATGCCGTTCTCTACAAGGTTAGTCAACACTTGTTCCATGCGCATGTTATCCGCTTCCACGTCAGGGAAATCATCAGGGAGGCGGCTTTCCAGTCGCAACTGGGCTTCTCGCCCCAGTGGCTCTAACTTCTGCACGACCCCGGCAGCCACGGCTGCCAACGAGATCGCTTCTACCTGTAGGCTAATGTGTCCAGCCTCTAAGCGAGAGAAAACTAGTAAATCCTCGATCATCCGCTGCAAAATGCGAGTCTGGTCCCGCACGGTTGTAAGAAAATCCCGCTGGGTGGGAGTCAGCGGTCCCGTTTTGCCCATTAGGATAATTTCGACAAAGCCTTTGATGCTATGCAAAGGAGTTTTCAGCTCATGGGAAACGGCAGAAAGGAAATTTGACTTCATCCGTTCGAGTTCTTTTTGGGTTGTGACATCTCGAAGGACAGCTACAACGCCAGGGGAGAGGTGACTTTGCACCGGCGCGGCAACGACCTGGTAGACTTTAGAGTGACCGCCCGGCATTTCCCAAGTGAAATCCTGACTACGCACCTCCATTGCCTCTCGCGTTTCCCGGAACAATTCATCAAGGTCAGCTATGGATAGAGGAGCGTGCAATTGCAAGGCGGAACCGAAGATCTCCTGGGCTACACGGTTGAAGATCGTTGCCAAGCCGCGGCTATCTACCACCAGCACACCATCGCCGATTCCCTGTAGAACTGCTTCCAGTTCTTGGCGTTGCTCTAAGACATTCTCGTAAAGGCGAGCATTTTCCACTGCCGTGGCAGCGAAATAGGCGAAACTGTCGGCCAACTGGGTCTTTTCCTCGTTCATCTCGCCAGCCAAAGCAGGATCACCTAATACTAATACGCCCAACAGATTTCCCCGGCGCACTAAAGGAGAAAGCACTAAAGGAGTATCGCCCCAAGCGTCTTCCAACCAGTTGACCAATGGCCCTGACAGTCCGCTGTCAGGGCGTAAAACTGTCTGCCCGTGCTCCATCAAATACTGCAACAACGGATCGGGGAAAGAGAGAGTCCACATTTGGTCTTGCAGTGGCTCTGTTTTGGCAGCGATGCTCACTAGGCGGGCAGTGCCGCTTTCCTGGTTTAACAACAGTAGGCCGGCACGGGCGAATCCAGTTAAATCGGCCAAGCGACGCACAATAATCAGAATGGCGTCTTCCATGTGCAGAGAAGAAGAGAGCGCTTGGGAAACATCTTGTAAGGAGCGCAATTGCAATAGCCGTGTCCCCAAGTCGGCAGCAGTGCGTTGCAAGACCTCGGTGCTGTGCGCCAGGTCTTCCTGTTGTGTAATTAGGTCCGCTTCCAGACGGCGAATTAGCCGGCGCAAGCTGGCCATGCGCCGGCCCAGTGCGATGGCAACAATCAACAGGAGCAAAAGGAGGATGAACCGGACCAGGAAAGGCGGTTCCCAGAGGAAAAACCAGTAACCCAGGGTGCCGTATAGCCCTAATGTATACAATGGCCCTGAGAGGAAAATTCCCCAGCCTAACAACGGCAGTTCTTCTGCCTGGTACGACGCTTTGATTGCCAGCACGGCAAAGAAGAAAGGCAGTGGTGAGGAGAGCCAACTGTTGGCGACCAGTGCTGTCACGAATAGCATATCCATTATAAAAGTGAGGTATACAGACCAAGCTTGACCGTCCTCTAACCAGAGATACCAAACCGTGCTCAGCAAAGTAAAAAAGCCATACAACCAGAGCCAGGAGAGAGACCAAATGTTAAATGGTTGATACTGTTGTTGTGGGTACGTGAGCCAGATGCCGACCGCCAGCAGCAGCCAACGTAGTCCGAGGCCTAAACGGCGCTCGGCGGCGATAGCTTGGGGTACAGGTAATCTGAACATAGTAACCTCAACGTGATGGCGGTGGGCCGGGCGTCCGTGTTGGCGTCGGCGTGATGGTAAACGTGGCCGTCCTGGTGGCCGTTGGTGTTATCGTAGGCGTGGGGGTAGGCGTTGCCGTTAGCTGTGGGACCACTTGGGTAGAAAGTGTGGCTGTAGGCGTCAGCGTGGGCGAAGCGATAGCAGGTATCGGCGTAGCAGGAAGGCGTGTAGCCGTCGGAGTTTGTGTCATCGTTGGTATTGACGAGAGTGTTGCTGTAGACGTTGCCGTGGGCGGCAATGTAGGTGTTGGGGTAGATGTGGGCATATTTGTGGCCGTTGCTGTAGGCGTGGGAGTTGGCGTAGGTAAAACTTGTTCACGGCGCCAAATGCCATCAGCTCCTATGGCGTAAATCTGCTCCAACTGGACCGGGTCCAGGGCTATTTGTCGTATCATACTTGGGAGCAGCTGCTGTGGTAGCGCTTGCCAGGTGGCAGAGCCATCGGTAGAAAGCCATAAATGGCCTTCCTCTGTCAACAGATAAAGGTAGCCGCTCAGAACAGGGTGCACCAATAGTTGCCGGGGTACTCCTCGCGGCAAGCTGTGGCGCTGTACAGTATTAGAGGTGATTGTCCAGAGGGCTGGAATTGCAAGCAGGTAAACTCGCTCTGCCTGTTGAGGATCGGGGACTAACTGCAATACTCCCTCTGGTGGCAACATGGCAACTTGCTTCCAGGCAGGAGCTGTAGCAGGTCGCCGCCACAAGGTCCCGGCACTATCCCGTAGCCAGATACTTTGCTGTGAAAGGAGCAATTGCTTCGGCGCTGCCATTCCTGGCCAGGGTAAAGTGCGCAGTAATTGCCCTCTTCCGTCGAAGGCAAGAATGCTGCTCTCGGTAGGCCAGAGCAACGCGGCGTCGCTGAAGCGTCCCATTAACGGGGGCCAGTAGGACTCGTTTGTTGGGATTCGCTTGATTTGCCGCCAGGTGTCATTAAGCTGGAGGCGGAACAGGACTACGCCATCTTGTTGTTGCACCAGCACTACTAACTGTCGGCCATCGCGCTGGTCGGTAGCTACAGCTAACAACGGCACTTGTCCCCAACGGTCCCGTGGTAAACCAACACTCAAGTCAACCCAGGTAGCACCGCCGTCAATGCTGCGGCGCAAAAGCCCGTCGGCAGACCAGAGATAGATGCGAGTCAAGCCCTCCCATTGGGCGGTTAAAATGTTGCGAGGGGCAGAATGGCAACTTTCTACATGCTGCCAGGCAAAAGAGTTTCCGCTTAGTGCCGGCTTCAGTAGCCACACGGGGGAGAGGAAAATTAACAGTGCCAGGACCCAGGCCAGCAAACGGCGGCGGCTCGGGTGTTGCAGCCAATGCTGGAACTCAGGCTTATGTTTCATGGCCGCTTACCTCAACGTTCTGGGGTTGGCGGAATGGTTGGCGTGGCTGTGGGGCGCGGTGTTGGGG
>WFQT01000293.1 GCA_015486895.1 Anaerolineae bacterium | reverse complement strand
GTTGATTGCCAAAATAGCCTTGTATGCGGCCAGCCGCTCCAGCTCTGCCAGTACATCGTCAACGGTCAAGGTGTTAAAGCCGAGTCCGTGGGTGAACAGACTCTCCACGAACTTGCGTCGGTCGGTATCTAGCGCCTGCTGTCTCGCTAACCGCCCGCCAAGATGGTAGCAAAAGCCCTCACCGAACGGATCGGTCAACACAGCCACCTCGGGAGGAGGCGCTTTCAGCCCTGACACAGAATAGAGGGAGCGCAACCGTCGTATCTCGGCCAGTTCCGCATCCGACCAGGCCGGGATCATCGGGTCTGCCTGGTCACCGGTGACCCAGCCGTCCCCCCGGCCCAGGCTGGCGTGCATGGCGGCGATGCTACCCAATCGCCAGTAGCTGTCTTGGTCCTCCCCGGCTGGCCGACCATTTGGTTGGCCAGCCCCCCCCTCTCCGCCTCGGAGAGGGGGAAAAGCTAAGCGTAGCGCAGCTTGGGGGAGAGGTCTCCCTCTGAAACTAGCTCACGGACAAACACGTAAAACACTGATTATTTTCATCCGCTGTGGTGCGCCTGTCTGCGTGCTCGCACAGGCAGGCCGCAGGCCCATGCCGACTCCCTTGATATCCTCCTCGATCTGCGTATCCCACACTTGTGCTTCAAAATTCTTGAACCACACACTGAAATCTACTAACTCGGAGGGAGGCAGCAAAGTGATAGCAGGTTTAATTTCTTCTACTTCCAACATACTTTTAATCAGTGAGCAGTCGTGAAGTAATCAGCCGGCAAAAGGCGTTGGGCCGGGCGTCAGGCGTTTCACCCCAGGCAAGCGGTCAAAATCCCTGTCGAACGTGAAGATGCCTCGCACATCATTCTGATTCATATGCACGCTGACCAGCGCATCGGCAAAGTCAACATTCTTGTCAGCGAAAAGCGTCAACGCCAGGAGAATGTCCATTTTGTCAGCCATCTCAACCCCTTCGTTGGCGATGAACGCCTGCATTACCTGTTTGATCTTGTTTTTCTCGATCTTGTAAAAGGAGTGCAATACCCACACGACCTCTACCACGATGATTTCATCCAGCGCCAACGTGATTTCACCCCGATCCGCTGCCTCAAAGAGCGCCTTCGCCTCTCGTGCCATCTCGGGCGGATCACCGGTGATGAAGCGCAAAATGACATTGGCATCTACGTAGGCCCGCATTATTCTTCCTCCTTGGCGATCCGTTGTCCCAACTCCCGGTGAATTTCCGCACGGATGGCATCACGGCCGGGGAAAGGACGATCAACGGGCAGACTGCCAAATAGTTCCGACAGTGGACGCGATCGCACCGGGATCATCACAATGTAATCCCCTTGTATGGTAACCAGCAGTCGATCCTTGGCCCGTAAGTTCAATGCCTTACGGACGGCCTTAGGAATGGTCACCTGGCTTTTTGATGTGATAGTGGTTATTACATTCATAGTCCTTACTCCTGCAGAAAAGAGAATCATATATAATTTTCCCTTACATTTTAAACTATTGCCCCTGTTTATCAAGATTGCCTATTCTTGATCCATTCTATATGCGTTCTGAACCTGCCACCCACCTCCAGGAGCACTTGGTTGTCTTCGCTGCCAACCTCATCCGCTAGGCAACTGTCTGGTTGAGTAGAGAAGCCTAACCGACGGACAACGCACTCTCCCCGAAAATGCTGGGAATCAAACAACAAGCGCAGGTAGCTGCCCACGTGTCTGTACAGGTCAGCCAGGATTTCAGAGGTCAGTTGTTAAAGTTCAGTGACTGCAGCGTCTTTGCAGACAAAGTGTTACGCCTATCGGGGAAACGTCCTCAGCAAAAGCGCCGCAGAAAACTCAGAAAATCTTTAAATCTTATGCAGTTTTTGATGAAACCGTTTCTGATTGCGCAAAAGTTAGGCTAAGGCGTCAGAGCTATATGGAATCCACTTGCCTGTAACGAAACATCTGTTAAGGTATCCGTATTTATGATAGAATAGCCACAATGTGAAGTCCTTTCATTAGAAGGAAAGCATAATCATCCAATGCATATCAGAACCAAATTATTGCTATCAGTCATTCTCTTGGCTATTGCCCTACTGGTGAGTTTATTAGCGCTAGCTTTCCTTGCCCATGCAATCCCCTCATCCCTGAGAAAGGCTGAGGATGTAACCATCCGGGAGCAAATTGTGGCTTTGGAAATGCATGCGCAATTGCGTGATGCTGAAGCCGCCCTATACAGATACTTGATGGAAGGAGAGCCGGGCTACGCCGAGCAATTCAACCATCATCTAAGCGCGTTTGCAAAAGAATTGGACACATACCAGTCTTTGACAGACGATAACTTGGAGACATCCTGGGCCGAGCAATTACGTATGTCATACCAGAACGCAGAAAGAATCGGAAAAACATTAATCCAATTACGAGACGCCCAGACTCGTGATCTTCAATCGCTGGAAGCTGCTCAATCCGTAGCAATGAGACTGCTCTCAGGCCCCATTGCAGCAAACCACGTCAGCAACGTAGTTTACCAAAGAAACGTCACCAGCATGGAGAAGAGTATACGAGAAATGGCACTTATCGTAATGTCATCGCTCACCACCTCCAAAGAAGCTAAAATGGTACGTCTTTCCGATGCCACGGTAAACCTTCAACAACAATATATACAATATAGTGCAATGGCGACAACTGCACAGGAACAGCGATTAGCCCAAAGCTTATACAAAGCTTTCTCAGACATCCAATCAATAAGTTTGCAGATCGTTAACGAACGCGACGAACAGCTTTCCCTTTTTGCAAATTTCGCTGCCATTCTGTTCCACATGAGTCAAGAGATTTTAGCACAAAAGATACAGCCGCAATCAACCCTGAGGCTATCATTAGCCTGGCAAAATCTCTCGTCTACAATTAATCTCTTGATGTTGATTAGTTTGTTAGTGGCAATAACAGTGTCGATACCTGTGACAACAGTGACAGCACTAACCTTACGGCAGATTAACACTGGCATTGCGGCATTGTTAGGAGGAGCAGATCGCGTTGCCGAAGGTAAATTAGATGAGCCTGTAAAGGTAAAAGGGCGTGACGAATTAGCACAATTGGCAAATACGTTCAATAGTATGATGAACGAGTTATTGAGGCGCGAATTTCGCCTTAAAGCCCGGATTTCTGAATTAGAGGCTCTTCGTAACGTAGGCCTGCAATTAACCAGTACATTAGAGCCCGGCAAAGTATTGGATACCATTGCTTCCAGCGCTCTTCGTTTGGTTCATGCGTTCGAAGTACATATCTTCCTTTACAAGGAGGAAAGCGACAGTCTAGAATTCATAGTTAGTGCGCTATCGTCACAAGTTGATCACCCTACTGAACCGGCCCCTGCACCAGATAATTTGGTGACGACAGTGGTTCGAACAAGAGAATATAAAGTGGTAAACAAGCGAAATACGTCCCGACACCTGACTAAATCGTCCGCACCTGCTGCGAAAATACAGGCGGCGGCAGGCTTTCCGTTGAAACAAGAGGGTCATGTTGCTGGCGTTCTGTATGTTAAACTAAGTGATCGTAGTACATTTAGCAGCGACGACCTTCGCATTCTTGGGCTACTCGCTGACCAAGCAGCTATCGCACTGGTGAATGCTCACCTGTACCAAAAATTGTCGGACAAAGAGGTTAGATTGCGACTGTTGATACAAAAGCTGTCACACGTACAGGAGGAAGAGCGAAGACTATTAGGATTGGATTTACACGACAGTCTTATGCAACTATTGATAAGTTCAAACATGCACCTTAACGCATTGGAAACGATTGAAACAGACATTGGGGAACCGGTCAAGAAAGAAATCGCCCAGGCTCATGATCGTATCAGTGAGGCCATTGAGGAATCCAGGCGGATTGTTGCAGAACTTCGTCCTGCTCAGATTGAAGATTTATCACTCATTGATGGCTTACGACAATATGCAGCGGCTGTCGCTCAACGCGAGGGTTGGCAACTTGAATTCTCGGCAAACTTGAGTGTCCCCCTTGAGATTCCTTCATTTGCGGAGACAGCTATTTTCCGCATTGCCCAGGAAGCACTCACCAATGCCAGGAAGCATGCCCATACCGATCGTATTCGTATCCTGCTTCAGAGCACAGAATCGCGCCTCAACCTCGAAGTCCAGGATTGGGGCTGTGGGTTTGATAAGAACATTCTCGTAGATGAAAGTACGCACTTGGGTATTGTTGGAATGCAAGAAAGAACAGCCTTGATAAATGGTAACTTCTACATTGAGAGTCGGCCAGGAAAAGGCACTTTGGTTCGCGTTTCTGTACCTACAACGCACTTCGAAATTGTTGAGGAGACATAACCAAAATGACCACTATCGACAGCATTTCCATCCTCATCGCTGATGACCACCCTATGGTTCGCTCAGGCTTGCGTAGCATGTTGAATGCGCCAGGGTTCCGTGTAATTGGTGAGGCCAGCACAGGAAAAGAAGCCGTAGATATGACTACAAAGCTACATCCTGACGTGATCCTGATGGACATTCGGATGCCGAATGTTGATGGGATTGAAGCCTTAGAAGCGATCCGAGAAGCCCGGTTGAAAACCCGGGTGATTATGATGACCTCTTATCAATCGACCGCGTATTTGTTGCGGGCTTTGGCTTTAGGGGCGTCGGGCTATATCCTCAAGAGCATCTCCCAGCCAGATTTATTGTCCACTATTCGAGATGTAGCAGCCGGCACTAACCGAGTGGATCACCGCTTTCTGCAAAATGTGTTAAAAGAACTGAACAAAACTTCCGCGCCATCCGCGGAAGTCGTCTCAGACATTATTGAGCCACTAACAGATCGTGAGATGGATGTATTACACTTGTTAGTAGAAGGGCTGACAAATCAGGCTATCGCTAATATGCTTGATCTTCGGATTAGCACCGTGAAGAGCCATGTTGAAACAATTCTGGGTAAGCTCAATGCCTCGGACCGAACGCAGGCGGCTGTGAAAGCAATTAGGGTCGGTATTGTGAAATGAAAGAAGCCTGCAATTCACGTGAATGCTATGGTCTCGGAAATCAACAGCAGATCCGGGCACGGCATTCTACGCGCCCAAATCTCGGCCATTGGCAACGCCGCTGTTTCATCTTCCGACTGTGGCCCAAAAAGACAAAGTAATGGCCTATCGGGACGTCCATTTCCCCATTTCACAGTGAACAAAGGCAGCTTTATAAGCGCCTATAAGCCAAATGACGGATGTGACTTCCGCCAATTGGCCCTACACACATTTTCAAATCCTGCTATACTTACTAATAGGCTATTCCTAATTATGCTGTATCGAATGACCAAAGTCAAAGCCCTCGTAGTTATCCCAATAGGGAAACTAGGTCACCGGAATATAGTATCCCCCGCGTAGTACAGCACAGCACGGCTCACATAGTAACAGCAATAGCCTCTACCGCAACTTAGTTCTGTTGAACATAGTTTCTCGAAACGGTCGGGAATCTCTTTGCACAGCAAGACACAATGCCAAACCACCAACTGCTTGTAAGTAGAAAAATTACAACGTTGATCCCACTTCGCTACCAACCAACTTATAAAATAGTTATGCGCATCCTATTATGACTTTTTCATCTACTTTATCATGAAGGAGAGATCGTGAGTTCATCCTTTTCTGGTGCATCACAGACATTGTTCACGAGTTCGGCTATTCTGTTGCGCTTGCGAAGGGACTTGCACAGGTTGATACTTTATCTGTTATTGATCTTAGCGGTAACATGGGCCATATTGCCGCTTCTTTGGGTGTTCATCTCTTCCATTAAGCCTGATAGCGAGACCTACGCGTTCACCCAAACATTCATCCCCCTTCACCCGACTCTGCAGAATTATGTAACCCTATTCAAGGTCACACGCTTTGGCACATGGATGAAAAACAGCGCTTTATTGGCCACAGAAACAACAATTGCTGTTCTAGCGTTGTCGGCGACGGCAGCGTACGCAATGAGCCGTTTCCGCTATCGCTACTTTGAATTATTGGGGCGAATGACTTTAATGGCGTATATGATGCCACCCATTGTTCTAGTAATCCCTCTATTCTTCTTGCTATTCCACATGAAATTAGTCAACTCACATATTGGGCTATTCCTGGTATACACCGGCACTCGTGTCCCCGTAGGACTATGGATGTTACGATCTTATTTTCAAGGAATACCTGTAGCATTAGAAGAAGCAGCCATGACAGATGGCGCGACGAGATTTCAGGCATTTTATAAGGTAATTCTGCCACAAGCATTCCCTGGCCTCATGTCGACCGGAATCTTTGTTTTCAGCGTTACATGGCAAGAGTTTCTTTTTGCTTCGATTTTGATATTCAGTGCCAGCAAACAAATGCTGAGTGCCGGGGTAGCAACGTTTCTTTCCGAAGATTGGATATATTCGTGGGGTGTTTTAATGGCTGCTGGCGTAATGATTAGTTTGCCGTTGGTGCTGTTTTATGCTTTCTTGCAGCGCTATCTGATCGCGGGCTGGGGAACCGGCGCAGTGAAAGGATAACAGATTTGGCCGTTCGTTACGTAGGGAAAGGAGGTGGCTATTATCATTATTAGGGTGATTTCTATCGGTCATGAATGCAAAAAAGTTTGGACCCGTCCTGTTCAATAGTCAAAGGAAGGAGAATCATGAAGCGTATTTCGATTTTAATTAGTATTTTGTTGGCTGTTGCAATGTTAGCGGCCTGTGCACAACCCACGCCGCAGGTTATCGAAAAAGTTGTGACCAAAGAAGTCGTCCATCAGGTGGAAGTAACTCCCACTCCGGGGCCAGAGACAGGACCGCGAACGATTACCTTTTTCACAACAGAGGCAGACCCCCCTCAGTTGGAAATACTTTCCAAGATTATTGACGAATACCACAAGAGCCATCCAGAGGTATTCATCGATGTCGTGACAGGAACACCGGCGACAAGGGGCAATCGCATTACGACTCTTCTGGCATCGGGCGCAGATGCAGGTATTTTCGAGATTGAGGCTGCGTTCAGTCAAGACTGGGCGGATGCTGGCTACTTATTGCCGTTGAACGATGTTTTCCAGAAAATTGGTGGTAAAAGTGAATATGTTCCCGGCAGCTATTTCGAATACAACAATACTGTTTATGCTCTGCCATACGCGACCAGCGTTTACGGTCTCTGGTATCGCAAAGATTTGTTCGAGCAGGCGGGTCTTAAGCCACCGACTAACTATGATGAAGTGCTGGCCGACGCGAAAGCGCTCACAGACCCGGCTCGCGGTATATACGGGATTTCTATTCCCGGCTCAACGAATGCGTCAGTCAACTTTTTTTCCACGTTTCTTTGGCAACAGTGTTTAGACTACTTCTCTCCGCAAGGCGAGGTAACATTCGACAAACCTGAAGTATTGGATGCCATCAAAAAGTGGGTCGCACTGACCAAGTATGCACCCCCTGGGTTCGAGAATTATAGTTGGGGAGACCAGATCACGGCGTTCATCACCGGAAAAGCCGCCATGAGCGTCTATGCCGGACGCTTGGGAGTTCGGATGATGGACCAAGCGCCACAATTACAAGACAAGATTGACATTGTGCAGTTGCCTTGGAAGACACGTCCAGACAGCCCCTATGTGACGTACGGTTCTTGGAGTCGCATTGCGATTTCGGCTAATACGAAATATCCAAACACGGCCAAGGATTTTCTGCAGTTCTTCCTCAGCGGAGATAGGTTAGCCCGCTATGATGCAACAGTAATTGGGCACATGGTTCCACCAACAAAATCTGTCGCTAAGTTACTGGAGAACTGGAACAGCGAGTACGCTCGCAAACATAGCGATTGGTTGGCCTTCTTTAACAAAAATGCAGCTTATACGAACCATCCGGCAAATAACATGGGTTCCATCGAGGGCTGTAAATTCATCAAGAAGGATTATGGGCCCCCTTGGGGCGGTGCAATTTTCTCTAAAGGCGGGGTGATCGACTTAATGTTCCAGCAGATCTACGTTGGAGGAAAAGATCCGGAAGTTGCTTGGAAAGGTGCTGTCAAGCAGATAAAACAAATCCGGCAAGAGTGGTTAACTGCACACCCTAATTGGAAACCACCGAAGTATTAAGTCGAACATAGTGCAGTCGATAACAACAGTGCCTCGGCTAACTTGCTGAGGCACTGTCTCCCAATGGAGGTAAAGGATGAGCAAACCGTCTGTACAACCACAAGCGTCAAGCCGTTTCTCTTTTGCTGTAAGTGATTTTTGGCTTGCGGTGCTCATGGTATCCCCAGCACTACTACTGGTCCTTATTTTTGCTATTCTGCCAATGATCCAAGGACTTTACGCGAGTTTTTTCCGGATCGAAGCGGCCACATTGAAGATGCACTTCAATGGAATCACAAATTATGTCTGGTTATTGAAAAAGCCGTTATTTTGGCAATCATTACTACGCTCGCTCATTTGGGTTATCAGCACGACCGTTGTCCAGTTTATTTTGGGTATAGGGATTTCACTGTTGCTGCACCAAGAACTACGGGGACGGAATTTGGCCCGAGGCATGGTTCTATTTCCTTACCTTGTGCCAGCAGTGGTTTTATCACTTACCTGGCGTTTTATCCTCGATCCGACTATGGGCGTATTCAACCGCATGCTCATGGATTTCGGCTTGATTCATCGACCTATATCATTTTTGGGAAATCCCCACTTAGCCCTTTTGTTCGTTATAATCGCCGGAATTTGGAAATATACGCCATTTGTTGTCTTAATGTTACTTGCCCGTCTCCAAGTTGTGCCAGTCGAGCTTGAAGAAGCCGCCAAGTTAGATGGTGCGAGTGGCTGGCAGATCTTTCGACATATTACTTTACCGTGGCTCATGCCGGTCATTGTCGTAACGCTTCTTCTCCGCACAATTTGGACTTTCCGCCAATTTGACATCGTCTATCTTTTCGTCTTTGGCGGTCCCCTGTTTGGCACCACAACGCTTCCTGTGCTTATCCACTATTTAGCCTTTGATGCCCAACAGTTGGGGCCAGCGGCGGCAACGTCGGCACTCATGTTGTTATTACTACTTGCTGTGTCGTGGGGATACTTCTCATGGTACGAACGGGCAGAGAAAAGACTTTCATAGAGAACCCGATAAACCCCTTGGCATTCCGTGCGAAGTTTGGTTTTGTCATGCAAATGTGGTGTCACGCAGAGTTAATTTACTGCTATGTTGTTGTACCATGATTATACTAATTCCTTTTCGCCAGCCGCGCTTCAATGTTATAATTTTGCATGTTCTTTGATTCACGAGGGAAATAATGCGCGGAAGGTCCTTTATTGAACTATATCTTGTATTAATCGTAGTTTTGATGAGTTTTCTGCTTGCAGGATGCTCATCAAAGAGTACTACGCTCGCTTTTTCCACGCCTTCCTCCCCGACTTCCGAAGGCGGTCCTATAGTTATTCCCTTTTTTACTACAGAGACAGACCCCGCACAGCTTGAAACGTTACGCAATCTGATCATTGAGTACCAAAAAGCGAATCCAGAAGTAGAGATTGACATTGTTCTGGCATCACCTACTTCGCGGGGTAGAAGGCTCTTGACAGCTCTCTCCGCAGGCGCCGATTTAGGCATTTTTGAGATCGAGCCCACATTAATGACAAAGTGGGCTGATGCCGGCTATCTTTTGTCTCTTGATGATGTGGTTGCAGGCATTGGAGCTGATGACTACCAGGCTGGCAGTCTTTTCCGCTATAATGGTCATGTTTATGCTATCCCCTATGCAATGAGTGTTTACGGCCTATGGGTGCGTAC
>WFQT01000292.1 GCA_015486895.1 Anaerolineae bacterium | reverse complement strand
TGTCTGCGTGCCCGCACAGGCAGGCCGCAGCCCCATGGCGCCCCTCTTGAATGGCGTCAATAAAGTGAGCAGGGGGCATTGCTGCCCCCTACTCATCCCATTTTGACTAACCAACCATCAACCGCCAGCAGCAGTCTTGGCCGCCCAGTCGATCTTCCACTCATAGAAGTTGTTGCCGCCCAATGCCGGGTAATCACGAGTCAACCACGGCTTGGTTATAGTGTTGCGAACATAGAAATAAATTGGAGCATAAGCCACTTCATCCTCAGCCAGCAATTTCTCAGCCTTGTAATAAAGCTTCTTGCGCTCTGCCGGATCTTGAGCTTGACCAGCCTGCTCTGTGATCTTGTCGAACTCCAACGGGTTAACCTTGGTGCAAGTGGCATCCACACAGCCACGGCGCAGACGGTTAGCACCAGCCTGGTTGTTGAACACTTCGTAGACCCAGTTGTTCTCATCCGGGTAATCAGCGCACCAACCGAGCCGCCAGATGTGCGGCATGTCTGCCAACGGCGTGTCCTTCTTGATGGTCTTCAGGTAGACTTTCCACTCCTGGTTCTCCACCCGGACATCAGCACCGAGGGTATCCTTCCACATCTGCTGAATCGCAGCAGCGATGCGAGCATGGCCTTCACTGGTGTTATGCATCAGTGTGAGGTTGAATTTCTTGTTAAACTCATCTAAGGTCATGCCTTTGTCATCCAAATATGCCTGCAGGGAAGCCTTAGCAGCAGCCGGGTCGTACTTCAGACCGACCTCGTTCACAGGAGGCGCGCCAAAGATACCGGGAGGTGCAAAGTGCGTCGCCGGAAGCTGGCCACCCTTGGTCACGTTGTCAATCAAAGCCTGGCGGTTAATAGACTGCACAAAAGCCTTGCGCACCCGGACGTCATCAAATGGCGGTTTGTTGTTAGTGAAGCCATAGTAATAGGTGCACAACTCCGGTGCCTGGTAGTACTCTTTGCTCAGCTTCGGATCGGCTTTCACACGGTCAATATCAGGCATCGGCACACCGGTGGTGTCCAACTGGTTATTCTCGTACATAGCGAATGCCGTGGACGCCTCGGTGATCATGACACCTTCCACCCGCTGAATTTGCACACTTTTAGCATTAATCCAGAGAGGACTCTTCACCAGGTCTAGCTCAGAACCATGGACCCAGCTCTCTATTGCGTATGGGCCATTGGTATCAATCAAGCCGGGCTCGGTCCACTTGTCGCCCCAAGCGTCAATCGTCCACTTTGGCTGCGGCATGGCAACCCACATACCGGAAATGGCCGGGAAATAGCCAGCAGGATGTTCCAATGTGAAGGCAACGGTAAAGTCATCCACAGCCTTTACACCAACATCATCTAAGGTCACACCCGTTTTACCTTCGTTAACTGCCTCAGCGTTCTTGATGATGTAGAGCACATAAGCATAGTCGGAAGCAGTAGCAGGATCAATGGTGCGCTTTACACCATACACCACGTCATGGGCATTGACAACACGATCTTTGCCATTACTATCCTTAACCGCACTAAATTCCTTGGTCTTAGGATTGTAATGCACCCACTTGACATCATTTCGCATGTGGAACGTCCACGTGAGACCATCAGCGGAAGCTTCCCACTTGGTGGCCAGATTCGGGATCACAGCGCCCGTCTTAGGATCAAAACGGGTCAGCCCCATAAAGATGTTGGAAATCAAATCCACAGAGGTCGTATCCGTCGCCAAAGCCGGGTCGGCGGTCGGCGGTTCAGTACCCCAGTTGATGTTCAAGGTCACTGGCTTGGCCGAGGCCGGCAAAGGTGTAGGCGTGACCACCTTTTGCACTTCCTTGGTAACTACCTTCTGCACCTCTTTGGTAACCACCTGGGTAACCTTGACTTCCTTCGTCACCACAACCTTCTCTGGCGTCGGCTTAGCACAAGCAGCCAACACCATAGACAAACTGACCAAAACGGCCAACAAAACAGCAGTCCAACGTTTCATTGTGTCTCTCCTCCTACACGGTGAAAATACTCACATACTTTTGGATCTACCGACGAGCAAACACGTTCACCAACCAACAATATCTTTGTCTTTCCTTCACATCCCCCCTTTCAAAAATGTACATGCCATCAACGATAGCGCTCAAACTAATAAAAAACGACAAAATACACTAAGCTTTTATACACCCTCTTGCAACCTGTCCGCGGAAACGAGCCACCATCATCCTTACTTAGCTTACTCGTAAAGCCAGCAAGCTGAAAAATGCCCATTCCCTAAATCACGGAAAGGCGGTTCCTTTTCCCAGCAGATATCCATAGCCCGAGGACAGCGGGTCACGAAATTACAACCCTTCGGCGGATTTACAGGGCTGGGCACATCCCCCTGCAAGATAATGCGTTGCCTCTTCTCTTCCACAACGGGGTCCGGAATGGGCACCGCCGAGAGCAAAGCCTGGGTGTATGGATGCTTTGGATCCTCATACAGCGCATCTCGATCGGCCAGTTCCATCAACTTTCCCAAGTACATCACGGCCACACGGTCGGCAATATGTCGCACCACCGACAAGTCATGAGCAATGAAAAGATAAGTAAGGTGATACTGCCCCTGTAGTTCTTCCAGGAGATTGATAATCTGTGCCTGAATGGACACGTCTAAAGCAGAAATAGGCTCATCACAGACAATAAACTCTGGGTTCACAGCCAACGCACGGGCGACGCCAATCCGCTGTCGCTGCCCACCGGAGAACTCATGAGGGTATCGATTCACAAAATACGGATTAAGCCCTACTTGCCGTAGCAACTGCTGCACCCGTTCCCTCTTTTCGTGGCCCGTCGCCAGATGGTGAATTTCCAACGGTTCACCGATAATGGCACCCACAGTCATGCGCGGGTTCAAGGAAGCATAAGGATCTTGGAAAATAATCTGCATCTGGCGACGAATATGGCGTAATTCACTTCGTCTTACTACTGTCAGATCC
>WFQT01000291.1 GCA_015486895.1 Anaerolineae bacterium | reverse complement strand
GTATTGCAGAGGTACCAGAGATTCCCCGGCTCCGGGCGGCGCCCAAAAGAACTGTAAAGCCCGCGAACCACCATCCTGGAAATAATCCAGCCTCACTTTGTGGAAACCGGCATTCAGCTCAATGTTGCCCGACTTGTACTGGGCACCGTGGCTCCCACCATTATCCACCACCAGCGTGTTGTCGATCCAAAGCTGTGAACCGTCATCAGAGCGAGTTGCGAATTGGTAACGCCCAGCTTTGGGAGCAGCAAGGTACCCTACCCAGCGGATGCTGAACGGCTCCCGTAAAATGTTATTAGGCATGATAAAGAGGTCTCGTTGCACGGCGGCCGGCTGTCCCCCCCAGTGGTTATTAGGATAGTAATAGCCTACTAAGCCGTTATTGCCGATGTCCAACGTGTAGAGCTCTTTCGGCCCCAGCGGCCTCGGTTGGGTGCCTTGCCTGGCCCAGACAAGACGCAAGATACCCGGCTTTTGGCCACTCTGATATTCCAGGCTGAAAGGATAAAATCCGGCTACCAGCACTTTTTCCCGGCCGGCCTCGCCGCCGTTGCTGGAAAGGATGACTTCGTCTCCCAGGTGCACCGTCGTTCTGCCGGAGGTAGTGAGGGAAAAAGTGTAATGGTCATATTCGGGTACCAGCAGGGCGCCATGCAGTTTCAACGTAAACGGCGGGGTCAAAGGGGCTTGTCGGCCAAAATTGAGATCTATAGCGCTGACTTTTTGCCGCAAGATTGGCTGTTGCTCGCTGTTCGTCCCCAGGTAGAAATCTGCTCTCAGCCCCTGGGCACTCTGCAAAGTAGCCGCCGGCACCCGGAAGCTAAGGAAGAGCACGCCACCGAAGGGGTCATGGTGTTCCCGGAAGACGCCATCCGGGTAAAGCTGTTGTAGCAGCGGTACCAACTGCCGTTCCACCGGGTCGAAAATGTAGACTACGTCTCCACTCACGCGCCGGCGCAGAGGCACGTCACGGGAAAGATCCAGCCGCGCTACCTGGCGCCTGCCGATGAGGCGCACCGCCGAGTGATGGCTAAAAGCCGGATCAACCAAAATTGAGGCATCGGGTGGTAGTTTGCTGATAAACATGCCAATAGCCGATTCCTGAGGGCTGAACGCCAACACCACGCTGGGGTTGTGTGCCTGCACGGCGAAATAGTCATGCAAGTCAGCCCGGGCGCCAACGAGCGTCAAGAGCAGTAAAACCGCGTAAAGCCAACGCCGTCCCATCTTTCCCCAGGCACGTTCCCAGGCGCCGGCGAATTGCTGCAGTACCTCCCCGGCCAGGAGAAAAGCCAGTGGCAGGATGGTCACTACCCGCCGGGCGTTGGGCGCTTCGTGGACGACGGTGAAAATAGCAGTGCTTACCCCAATTAAGAACCAGGTTATGTAGAAGAAGCCCAACGGCCGCCAGAAGTAACGAACGGCGTATGCTAAGCCCAATAACGCTAATACACCGACGATCGTCCCCAACATGGGTGCGCCGGGCAGGTTATTCAGCGCCGCTAAGTCGCCGCGAAAGTTGAACATGAGTAGCACTTTGCGGGCGTTATCCCACACCGGTTGGTAGCTGCCCGCCCGGGCCACGTCGCCCCACACGGAAATGTGACGCGTGCGGCTAATGAAGACGTTCCAATGGCGGTTGACGTATACCAACATCGGCAGCGCCGTCAGCGCTGTGGAGAAGCTGAAAAAGATCATGCCCTGCAAGTCATATCGCCAACGGGCCGACTTTTCCCACCAGAGCCGGGCCAGCCAGTAGCCGAAAAAGAGCGCCACCCAGAAAGGGATGACCCGGAAGGCTGTATAGCTGTTCAACCCCAGAGCCAAAGCGATACCGGCCCACCCCCAATGGCGCAGGCGACCCGTCTGCAATGCTCGCCAGAGAAAGTACACGAGCAAGGAGAGGAAGAATGGCACCATGATCAGTTCGTAGACAATGCGGCTGAAGGTGATGTGCCAACGGGAAACGGCAAAAAGCGCCGTCACGGTGAGAGCCACCGCCGGGGTGAAGCGTAACCGGGCCAAAGGATAGAAAGCCGCCAACGTCAACACCCCGATGATGGCGGACAATAGGCGCATGTGCACCACGGATACCCCGAAAAAGTGGAAGACGACGGCAATCAGGTAGGTGAAAAGGGTTGCTTGCCCCTCGTTGGTCTCCGCATAAGGAGTGTACGGCGCCCCGCTCAGCCACTTCAAAGCATCTAAGCCATTATTGCCTTCATCCGACTGGCAGCCAAAAGGGAAACTGGAAAGATGCCACACCCGGACGATCAGCGCCGCCAGGAGAATTAAGCCTAAAATCAGAAGTTCCCCCCGGTGCCGTAGCAGCCACGCTTTTGCCTGCCCACCGAATTGGCGGAAGGATGGTAATGGGCCTTCCAGGTAACCGCTTAGCAGAAATAGGAAAGCGCTAACCAACCAAAGCCAGAAAGGCCAGCCGTTATAATGGTCCGGTCGTAGCAGAAAGCCAGCCAAGGCTCCGGCACCCAACAGAAGCGCCAGCCCGGCTACTAACTTGCCAAGATGCCACCACACGCGCCGGGGGACAACGCCGTCCGGCCAATCGGAGAACGGCTTGGCCTGCCAGAGAAAAAGGGCAATGGCGACGGCAAAGAGAACAAATCCGTCTAATAGCACCGG
>WFQT01000290.1 GCA_015486895.1 Anaerolineae bacterium | reverse complement strand
CTATGGAGCCGATAATACGAACGAAAGCTGCTAAAGGAGGGAATTTGCCGCCGGCCAACGCCACGGCTTCCATAACACTGGCGACACCATGCCCACTTTCCCCATCCAAAAAGAAGTGAACAATAAGGCCAACCACAAGGCCGCCAACAGCGGGGAAAAGCACCATCGCCGGATGTAATTGACCGGTAAACAGGTAAGCGCCATCGACAAAGAAAAAACGATAAAGGAAACGAACAGCGTAACGAAATAGGACCGCCCCCACGGCAGTCAGGAAACCGACCAACAATGACAATAATATCATCATCAGGTTGGGTGGAACAACCAGCCGCGTTGCCCATTCTTCAGGAAAAGCAGCCAGCTTGGCAAAAGAATAACGCATAAATTCTCCCTTAATAGCAAGGTCCCCTTTCGGGAAACTTGAATAGAATTACATTATAACTCCCGCGACTGTCCTGGGCAATTCCTCAATTATCCCAACCCGATCGACAAGCATCATCTCAATGTTTGTTTAGCCCTCTCCCCTCCTGTCTCACTACGTTTGCCATTCCCTCCCTCACCCAAAATCACGCCACCAAGGACAAAAATAGCCCGCAGATAATGATGAAAACAAGAACGCTGATTGCGCTGATTATACAGATTAATGCAGATAACTTCTTAGGAATCTGCGGAAACCAGCGTTCATCTGCGTTATCTGCAGGCTATTTACGAAACAGTCGCGAACTTCATTGCCAAGGCACCAAAAGCAGCATCCCTTTCCCCTGGTAGAACACATTCGCCATTTTAGCAAGAGAAGATGCCAATAACACGAAGAGGAACGCGATATACACGTTCCTCTTTGTTCCTCCGAACATCATGCTAAGCAAATCCGCTTAGCCACCAACAAATGGTAAGTACAGTTTCTGACTGTCGCCATGCCCCGGATCGTACACCGTCACCTCCACCGGCCCGAAGCTCGTCCCACCCGGTTCGCTCACAAGCCGGTACAACTGCTCCCCGGCCGGCACATTCTCTTCGCTAAAGCTGTAGCTATTGCCTCCTAAGCCGACAGCCGCAACCTCTCCAACACTAGACCACCCCTGGCTGCAATGCCGTTCTACCCGGAAGCTCACCACGCCTTCCTCATTCATCGTCGCCCAGCGCAACGTCACCGTATGGCCTGTTGCTTCCCCTCGCAAGAACACGATCTGCAATCCAGTCGGCGATATTAACCCGAAGTCCACGTCATCTTTTGCATCACCGGCGTTCAAGTGGAAACTCTGTGGATTCGGCACCGTGGTAACCACGTAGCCGGCGGGCGGTGTCGCTTCCACTTGATAGTCCCCCGGCAACAAATCGGTAAACGAATAGTTGCCGCTACCATTGCTGGTCGTGCTGCGATCCACAGACGCACCGTTGATATCCGTCCCCGTCAAATGCAATGTTGCTCCAGGCACGCCTTGCGTCTCCCCTGACTGTTGCTCCCCATCACCGTTGCTGTCAGCATAAACAAAATCTCCTACCGACGCATACTGGATATCACCGAAGTTATTATCCACGTCGCTACCAGACGGCCCCGTAATCACCAAGTGCACCACCACAACATTCGGCGTCGTGCTGTCCATCCCGGACGGCTGCGTTTCCACCACCAAGTAATCCCCAGGCATCTGGTCGTGGAAAATATAGGTGCCGTCACTGGCCGTGTTCTGGCAGGTTAACTTGGTGTCGCCGCCATCCAACTGGCCATTGCCGTTGTTATCCTGGTACAGGCAGACTTCCACGTTAGGAATGCCGTCTTCGTTGGGCTGCTGCGCGCCATCGGAATTCCAGTCGTACCAGACGGTGCCGGCGATGTTCCCTTTGCCGGCGTAGCCAAAATCGGCACCGTTGTAGTCATCGCCGTAATTCACCGTCACCAGCAATGGCTCGTTGGCCGTGGTCAGATTGTAGCCGGTCGCCAGCGTGCTCTCATCCACATCCACCCAGTAGCTGCCGGCATAGAGCATCGTGAAGTCATAATTACCGTCGCCGGAGGTCACCTGGGTGGCCACAAGCGTGTCGCCACTATCCGGCTCGAAAGTGCTGTTCCCATTATCTTTGTACAAATTGACGGTGACACTGTTGATGCCGGCCTCGCCGCTATCCTGCGTGCCGTTATTGTTGGTATCGTTCCACACTCTGTCGCCAATGCTGGCCGGCAGCTTGCAAATGACGCTGGCCTGATCTTGGGCATCGGGGGCAATTTGGCTATTGATATCCTCGGCATTGTGCACCACTGCCGTGTTCACAGCGTTGTTATCCTCCGCTTCGGTCTGAAAAGGTATCGTCACGGTGAACGCTTGCCCAGGCTGCAGATCATGGCTAAAGTTCACCGTCAAATCCACCCAGTCGATGCTGTCACCACTGTGGTTGTTCTCCTGTGGATTAGCGCTCTTTGGTTCGTAGCGCAAGCAGGTGTTGTCAAACTGATCGTGCAATGGGATATAGGACAATGTTGTTTGGCCATTGTTGGTCACTACAACCTGGAAGTTCACTATGTTTCCCACTAAAACAATGCCATTGACCACGTTATCCTGTTGCGGCACGCTTTTATCTACAGCTACGATCGGTGCCTGGTACATGCCGGCATCCCAGGTGGTGTCATTCTCCCCGGCGCTGAGGCTGATGCCGCCCGTACAGCCACTGCTGGTGTTCGCATCGCTGTCCACGCTGTCGTCTCCACCCTGATTCGCCGGGCTGAAAACGTAGCCGGAAGGCAATGTGAACTTTACCGAATAGGTACCCGGCGTCAGGTTCGTGAAGCTGTAGTCCCCGCTACCGCCCGTGGTGGTGGAAGCCATCGGGCT
>WFQT01000289.1 GCA_015486895.1 Anaerolineae bacterium | reverse complement strand
GTCAATGCTATTACCATCGGCCCCCCAGAAGAGCGAGGCAATTCGCTTCCCATTTCCTTTTAACCCGCAACACGCTCCATTCCGGGCCGCCGAATTTCAAAGTGGCAATTGGCGGCTATTCGGCTTCGCCATTCCCAGGGGGACACCATTTTATGCTCCGGTTCCCGGCCAAGCCACTCGCGGCTTCTCACCAGCGGTGAAGCTGAAGCGCGCCAACGTTCAGGTGGGCAAGAGCCGCTTCTCGCTGGGATTCGCATTCGTCGACGCCAATTACGTCATGGCCGCCGAGCCGGTGCCGGTGCAATTGGGCGATGTACTCTTTTATACCAGCGCTGCCTCGCGGCCGATTCCGGTGCACCAGGGCGGCTATCAGGTGACTTTGAGCGGCGGCTCGCCTGCGGGGCCGTTTTCTCTCAGTTGGCACAATCTCTTGCGGGACGAGATTGGGCGCTTCATTTACGTCAGTGATGCTCCTTGACGATGTAGCCTGAGCCAGCGCCTTTCAGGCAAGTTGTGCCAAAGGCGGAACTATTTGCTTTTTTCGGGACATTATCCCAGGTAAATAGGCGGTGCCATTTTCCAGCTTGATCCTGTAAGCCCGTTCCACTAACCGTTTGTTACCGGAGACGATCATATAACTGGCCTCTTTCAGGACGTTGGTCACCGTTAGGATGAAAATGTCCAGTCTCCGGGCTTGTCGTTGTTGTTCCATCGCCTCTCGGATTTCATCCAACCGGTTCATGAGCGGCTCGTAGTCAACAACTTCAATTTGGGAAATTTGGACGTGATATCGCGAGAAGTGAAAGACTTTGCTATCGGTGTTGATAAGGGCTTCAATGCTCATGCCGGCCAAGTCAGTTTTGGCGTTGTACATCCTGATACCAAATTCTAGAGGGTCTTCGTTCAGGTAGTATTTAAGCTCTGCCAGCGTCTGCCGGTCTTCAGCGGTAACAGTCGGCGAGCGAAGTAGCATAGTGTCCGAGAGAATAGCTGCAGCCAACAGCCCGGCGATTTCTCGTGGTGGATCCAGCTCCAACTCCTGGTAGCGCTGCCAGACTAAAGTCGCCGTACATCCCACTGGCTTAACATACGCGAAAATAGGTTGGCCAGTTTCCAGGCCGCCTAAGCGATGGTGATCCACAATCTCTAAGATTTCGGCGCTCTCGATGCCATCGATGGACTGCGATTTCTCTGAGTGATCCACTAAAATAATACGGCGGCGGCGGGGTGCGATCAGATCATGACGGGTGATAATACCCTCTAAATGGTTTTCCTCATTCACCACCAATGCCACGCCGTTGTTATCTTGCATCAAATCCGGCGCGAACTCAGAGAGTAAAGTCTCTTTATGAGTAGCAAGGAAACGATCGTCAGTGACAGCCTGAGCGGAAACGCTCAAACGCAGCAGGCGAGCGGAAACGAAGGTGGTGTGGGGTGATAGGATCACCGGTACACCCTTTTGTCGTGCCAATTCGAGGACTTGCTTTTCCGGCTGTAGATTGCCGGTGACGATGAGGCAGGAGATGCCACTCTTGATAGCGGTCATCTGAGCGTTGGGCCGGTCACCGATGAGGATTACATCTCCCGGCTCGATGTGGCCGGCCATTTCCTCCGGGCTCATGGCGCCTACCAGTGGGTGCCCTGTCAGTTTGAAGTGGGGATCGCCGCAAAGAATGGTGCCACCCAGCGTCTCCGCCACCTGTTCCACCGTGGGCGGAGCGTCTCGCAGGCTGAGACTGCGGAACTCACCTAAGAAGTGATGGGCTAAAGTGCGCTCAGTGACCATGCCGACTGCTTTATTTTCCTCGCTTAGTAGCGGAATGACCCGTAAATGGCTCTTTCGCATTAGTAGTCCCGTTTGATAAAGGGACATGCTCGCCGGAGCAGTGACAACCTCTTTCACCATAGCCTCGGCTACCCGCTGCCAGATGTGCGCTAAGTAAGGCGGAGTTGGGAGACCGTAGTAGTTCAGGACAAATTCCGTCTCCCGGTTAATATCTCCTAACCGCACTGCCTGGTAGTGGTTTGCCGGGTCTTCATGATTTTTCAGGTAAGCGTAAGTGATCGCCGAGGTGATGGTGTCGGTATCTGGATTGATGTGGCCATGAACGTAAATGGCGTCTTCTTGTAGTTCAGGTTCAACAATAGGGATAGCACTGTTCTCATTCATATTGCACCTTTGATGTAGAGAATCGCGTGACTGGTGGGGCTCTGGCGGTGAAGCCGGACCTTAGGAAATTTTAACATGGCGGTGCTGAAGCGTCAAAGGAATCGGTCGGTTAGCGACTAAAAAAGAACATAAACATTTTTGCCAACTCGCCGATTCGCTTATTTTCCCATGTCTCTGTACCGAATTCTTGCCCGGTGTACAAGAATTTCATCGATAAGGTGCCAACACGGCTAATGCTTTACCTTGAAAATGGGGAGAAAAGACGCTATAATATAAAGTAACGGCTGAGTCATTGAAGTCACCGTGAAGGAGTATTAACTATGCCTGAGAATAAATTCGAACGTTTTACACCACGTGCCCGTCGGGTACTCTCCCGAGCACAGGATGAGGCAAAGCGTTTGCGACATGATTACATTGGTACCGAACATTTGCTTATCGGGTTAATGCGAGAAGAAAACGGCATGGCAGCTCGTGTCATGCGCGATTTGGGAGTCCACCCGGCGGAGATTATCCGCACGGTGGAGAAGTACTCTCCTCCCGGAGAGTATCATCCCGGCATCATCAGCCACCCGACGTTAAGCAGCAACACGAAGCGAGTCATAGAATATGCCGTGGATGAAGCGCGGCTGGTGGGCAGCCACTACATTGGCACCGAGCATCTCCTCTTAGGACTGCTCCGGGAAGGTAAAGGGGTGGCTATTGACGTACTACGACACTTGGGGCTAAGCATGGATCGCATCCGCACGCAAACGGCCCGATCAATTCTGCAAAACCAGAGCCAGTCCGAACAGCAAGAAAGTCGCAGCCACAAGAAAACGCCATTAGCAGATCAGTTGGGCATCGACTTGACCGCCTGGGCCGAGGAAGGACGTCTGGATCCACTGGTGGGTCGGCAAAACGAAACTGAGCGGGTCATCCAAGTACTCGCCCGGCGCACGAAAAACAACCCGGCCCTCATCGGCGAGCCTGGTGTCGGCAAGACCGCCATTGTGGAAGGATTGGCCCAGCGCATCGTGGATGGCAACGTACCGGCACCTTTGCTGGATAAGAGGATCATTACGCTCGATATTGGCTCATTGGTAGCCGGGACCATGTACCGGGGCCAGTTTGAAGAACGGATGAAAAAGCTCATCAAGGAAGTCATCAATGCAGAGGCCATCCTCTTTATCGATGAGCTGCACATGTTAGTGGGAGCCGGCGCTGCCGGCAGTGCCGTGGACGCGGCCAACTTGCTAAAGCCAGCTCTAGCTAGGGGCGAGTTGCAAGTTATCGGCGCCACCACCTTGAATGAATACCGGAAGTACGTGGAAGGCGATGCCGCTTTAGAGCGGCGGTTCCAGCCCATCATTGTAGACGAACCCAGCATCTCCGAAACCATCGAAATTCTAAAAGGGGTGCGCCCAAACTACGAGAAGCACCACAATCTCTCCATTAGCGACGGAGCGGTGGAAGCAGCCGCCAACCTGGCCATGCGCTACGTCCCGGATCGCTTCATGCCGGACAAAGCGATCGATCTCATCGACGAAGCCAGCAGTCGGGTACGCATGTACAAGCATCCCCAGACAGGTCAGCTCAGTTCCCTTTACCGCCAGTACAGGGAGAAAATGCACGCCAAAGACACAGCACTGAAAGAACAACGCTACGAAGAAGCTATCGGGTTACAATATGAAGTCGTACAACTGCAACAAAACATAGAGAAAATGCGCCACGGCGATTACGAACGAGAGAGCAAGCTAGTAGTTACCGCTGATGACATCGCTGAAGTCATTGCCATGTGGACTGGCATCCCGCTGCGCCGCATCGCCAGCGATGAATCACAGCGCTTGTTAGAGATGGGGAGCGTGCTTCACCAAAAAGTAATCGGCCAAGATGAGGCAATTCACTCCCTAAGCCAGGCTGTGCGCCGGGCTCGTACCGGCATGAAAGACCCAAAGCGCCCCATCGGCACTTTCATGTTCTTGGGACCGACAGGAGTAGGAAAGACTCTCTTAGCCAAAACATTAGCAGAGTTCCTCTTCGGCAGCGAGGATGCTCTGCTCCGCATTGACATGAGCGAGTTTATGGAGCGACACAACTTGAGCCGGCTGGTAGGAGCACCTCCGGGGTACGTTGGCTACGATGAAGGGGGACAGCTCACCGAGAGGGTGCGAAGGCGACCTTATTCGGTCATCCTGTTAGACGAAATCGAAAAGGCGCACCCAGATGTGTTCAATATATTCCTTCAGATCATGGAAGATGGCCACCTGACCGACGCTCGCGGGCGCAAAGTAGACTTTCGCAACACCATTATCATCATGACCTCCAACATTGGCGCTAAGCTGATCAAACAGACAGGCGGCTTAGGCTTTACCACCGCGGAGAACGAAGAAAAACGACTGGAAAACAGTTATCAGGAGATCAAAGCTCGGGTGCTGAAGGCTTTGAAACGATCTTTCCGGCCTGAATTCATCAACCGGCTTGATGGCATCATGGTCTTCCGGCCGTTAACGAAAGAGCAAATCCAAGAGATCGTGACGCTGGAAATCGACCTGGTACAACAGCAGATCAGTGAACACGACCTGACGTTAGAATTGAGCAAGGCAGCTACAGCATTCCTATCCGAGAAAGGGTATCACCCCGAATACGGGGCCCGGCCACTACGCCGAGTTATCCAAGAGCTAATTGAAGACCGGCTGGCCGAGGGCATCTTAGCCGAGGAATTCCAGGCTGGTGACCTGATCAGAATCGACCATACAGAGGGCTCTGAAGGTTTGAGCTTTCAGGCAGTACATCAGGATGAAAACAAGAGCCCTTCTCCCGAAGAGTTAGCCCAGTTGTTCAGTTGAAACAAGATGAGCAGGCGATGCATCTCGGCCAGCAGGGCGTAGGTTATCCCTGTTCATCTATGTTAATCTGTGTTCCGTTTTCAGAGAAGTCAGCACGGGCCTGCGGGGCCTGCCTGTGCGGGCACGCAGACAGGCACACCACAGCGGAGGAAAATTTAGATCAGCGTGCCTCAGCGTTGATCAGCGTTCTATTTTCAAGGGAAAAACTGGTATCAAAACAATCACTTGTTCTTAGATGGTTACATAGTGGTTGCAATCGCAATGAAGGCCAAGCTCCTGTATGAAGAATCCTCAATGGTACAATGAGGTAACGAAGTCAAGCACAGCAAGGGTCGAAGAGGAAAGCAAGCTCGCCATCGGATTTATTCCGGCAAGGGGCAACTTGACGGCTCTAGGCGTTCTTTCTTATACTTAATTACCGGACTTTGGCGTTTTCATTTTAGCCACAGAATTTCACAGATTCGGGTCGCAAAGCAAAGGAAAACCTGTGTTAAACCCATGCAATCTGTGGTAAAGATAATCAGGTAGAGCCAAAAACGTCATTTTCGCCAGACTCCAGTCACTATATGAAGCACTCTATTCCAGGTCCCCTGGAAAATGAGGGGACAACTATTCGTGAGAATCCATCTCAATTGCGGGGAAATTGGGAAGCACCAATATTCAGCGCGAAATTGCGGAGCGAGGGGGCTCATCTATGATGCAATTTGAACGCTTCACCGAGCGTGCTCAAGAAGTTGCCATGCAAGCGTATAACATCTTACACCGCTACCAGCACATACAGGTTGACACGGAGCATATTTTCTTGGCCTTGTTAGAACAAGAAGACGACATCGTGCCCCAAATCCTGCAAGAAATGGGCATCGCCGTGGAAATCATACGACAGCAGTTGGAAGACGTGCTCAGTCACGCGCCTCGAAGCCAGAATATCCCTATCCCGGTACCGGGACAACCACCTCAGGTTTACATCACCCCACGGCTAAAACGAGTGCTGGACATCGCCCAGCAGGAAGCCATCGCCCTCAAAGATGAGTTCGTCAATAGCGAGCATATCTTTCTGGGCATTACCAGCGAACGGCGCACGCCATCCGCCCAAATCCTGGAAGAACACGGCATCAGTAAAGCCAATTTCAAGGAAAAGCTGATCAAATGGCGGCAAACACAGCGCATGGCAGACGTTATCGACAAGCGGCTTAACGTCCTCAGCCGTTTTAGTCATGACCTGACTGCTATAGCAGAGGCCGGCGAATTAGATCCAGTCATCGGCCGAGAACAGGAAATCCGCCGACTGATCAACATCCTTAGCCGGCGCACCAAGAACAACCCGGTGCTCATCGGGGATGCCGGCGTCGGCAAGACAGCCATCGTGGAAGGGTTAGCGCAACACATTGCTGACGAAGACGTGCCGGAATTCTTGTTGAGTAAACGCATCTTGGCGCTGGACTTGGGCGCTATGCTGGCTGGTACCCGCTTCCGCGGTGAATTCGAAGAGCGGTTAAAAGGCGCTTTAGCCGAAGTAGAAGACTCCAAAGGGAAGATCATCCTTTTTCTGGACGAATTACACACACTGGTGGGAGCAGGTGCCGCCGCTGGGGCCATTGACGCCGCCAACATACTCAAGCCGGCCTTAGCCCGTGGGTATCTTCGTTGTGTCGGCGCCACTACCCCTGACGAATACCGGATGTACGTGGAAAAGGACAGCGCCTTAGAACGCCGCTTCGCACCCATCTGGATAACAGAGCCCAACGTGGAAGAAACCATTTCCATTCTCAAAGGCATTGGCCCACGCTACGAGGCGTACCACGGCGTCCATTACACCGATGCTGCCTATGGAGCCGCGGCCCGGCTTTCGCACCGCTATATCAGTGAACGGCGCCTGCCGGATAAAGCCATTGACCTCATCGACGAGGCAGCGGCACGACGACGTGTTGGCCGGCACACATATCCCCTCAGCTTGCGCCAAAAACAGCAACAACTGCGAGAATTGGTCCGGCAGCGAGAAGAAGCATGGGCGGCGCACGATTACCGGTTGGCCGCCAATCTGCGCACCGAGGCGTTACGCTTGGAGCAGACAATCCAGATAGAGCGGGTCTCTTGGCAGGAAAAAAGCGGACTCAATGAGACCATCGACGAAAACGATATTGCCCAGGTAGTCACTGAGTGGACCGGAGTGCCGGTCAACGAACTGCTACAAGGAGAAATGGCCCGGCTGTTACATATGGAAGAAGCACTGGGCCGGCGTATCATTGGCCAAGAAGAAGCTATACACAAAGTCACCGACGCCATACGCCGCTCGCGCTCAGGCCTGCGCGATCCGAAACGCCCTATTGGCTCTTTCATCTTCTTAGGCAGCTCCGGCGTGGGCAAGACGGAGTTGGCTCGTGCCTTAGCTGAATTTCTCTTCGGCGATGAAGATGCACTCATACACATTGACATGAGCGAATACAGGGAACGCCACACTACCAGCCGGCTGCTTGGCGCCCCTCCCGGTTACGTAGGCTATGACGCCGGCGGACAGTTGACTGAGGCAGTGCGCCGACGGCCATACCGGGTTATCCTCTTCGATGAGATCGAAAAGGCACACCCCGACGTGTGGAACACGCTCTTACAACTGTTCGAGGACGGTCACCTCACCGATGGCCAGGGCAAAACGGTTGATTTCCGCAATACAGTACTGATTATGACTTCCAACACCGGCAGTGACCTGTTGCAGCACAATAAGCCCCTTGGTTTTAGGGACGAACCTTCTTTCTCCTTAGATGAACAAAAGTTGCGACACACAATCGAGCAAGCGCTGAAACGCACCTTCCGGCCAGAATTTCTGAACCGCATTGACGAAGTCGTGATTTTCCACCCCCTGTCAATAGAAGACATGAAACGCATTGTCGTTTTGCAAGTGAACCGGCTGGCAGAACGGCTGCGAGACCAAGGTATCCAGATAGAACTATCACCTACAGCCCAGAGCTGGTTGGCTCAAGAAGGGTACGATCCTCTTTACGGCGCTCGCCCATTACGGCGAGTCCTCCAGCGCCACTTAGAGAGTCCCATCTCTAAAGGAATCCTGGCAGGAGAATACCACAATGGCGACCTGATCCAGGTAGACTACCAGGCCGGGAAAAAGACCTTGCAATTCAGCACCAAGCAGGCACCTCCCATCCCGGTGCTACTGCCTCGGCAACCGGCCGAGCACATTCAGAAAAGGCATTGAGAAACTACCTTCCCTCAGACTATACCAATTTCATCTGGCCCCTTCCTCGCCACAGAGCTTGCTTCGCTTTTCCTGCAATGTTATAATCGCCGCCAGCGAACAGAATGGAGGATCCATGGGCCAATCGAATTGCTTAAACGAACATGTCGCGGCTGTGCGAGCATTAACTGATGCTAAAGGGTTCACCTCCGAGCGAGAACGAATCTGGGAGATGTTGGCTCTTATTCACACGGAGGTCTCCGAGGCAACCGATGCCTATAAGAAAGGTAAGAGCGAGGAGACGGTGGGTGAAGAGCTCATTGACGCTACTATACGCATCTTCCACCTTCTTTCCGTCTTAGGCCTGGACGCGGATGCCCTTTTTGAGGAGAAAATGGCCCGGAACTGGCAACGCCCTTACAAATATAACACGGTGCGCGGTGGATAACGCCGGCCGGGTTCAGTACTAGTGACAAGCAGGAGCGGAGCGTGCGAGAAAGCCACAGCTATCGAGTGGAAGCCATTGTCCTCCAACGCAAAGACTATGGGGAAGCAGACCGGCTGCTGAGTGTCTACACGGCCGAGCAGGGTAAGATGGTTATCATCGCCAAAGGTGCCCGCAAGCCGAGCAGCCGCAAAAGCGGCCATTTGGAACTTTTCAGCGTAGTCAAGATGCAACTGGCTCGCGGGCGCACCTGGGACATCGTGACCCAGGCGGAAACCGCTGCCTACTTTCCCTACCTGCGCCAGAGCTTACGTCGCCTTTCCCATGCCTACTACATGGCCGAATTGCTGGAAAATTTCGGCGAAGAAAGGAACGGGGATTACCGCCTGTACAGCCTGGCGATAAGGACATTGGGGCGACTCAACCAGGACGACAACTTGCTGCGAGTAAGCCGATTCTTCGAGATGCGCTTGCTGCAGTTGGCCGGGTTCCAGCCACAGTTGTACCTTTGCCGTTCCTGCCAGGCACCCATAAGCGAAGATGAGGTCAACTACTGGAGCATTGAGGCCGGCGGTGTTCTTTGCACTCAATGCGGCAGCCATGCCCACAATGTAACGCCGTTAAGCCCGTCACAACTGAAATTGCTGCGCTACCTGGAGCGCCATCCTTACGAAGCATGTCAGAAACTGGAAGTCAGCAACACTTTGTGGCGCAGCTTAGAACCACTCTTACAACGATACATCGTTACCATCTTAGAACACAAGCTGCGCTCGGTGTCATTTATGAAAGATTTAAGACAACAAATGAGCACCAGTGGAGTTGTTGATTAAGAAAATGCACTCCGGGAAACTGCCGAAGTCATGCAAGGGGAAGGAGAAGCCGTGGAAATCAGGGAATTCCAGACATGGCTGGAAAATTGGGACCGGGAGCGAGGGTGGGATCGTGTGCTGGTGGTGCACACGTTAGCCCACGCTATGGAAGAGCTGGGAGAAGTGGCTCGCGCCGTACTACGCTGTGATAGTTATAAACCTTCTGTTTCCAACGCTGCCACCCACGCCGAGCTAAAAGAGGAATTAGGTGATCTCTTTGTCTTCCTGTTCAAGTTAGCTTACCAGTGCGACATTGACGTAGAAGAAGCGCTATGCGCTGTGCAGACCAAAGCGGACAACCGCTACCCTGACCTTGCGGCAGCCGAGGAAGAAGTAGAGCATTATTTAACTCAGCAGGAGGAAACCCTACAACGTCTGCGGGAAAATAGTCCCGCCGATGAATCATGATCCAGCCTTCGACAACAGGAAGATGGGATATGGTTCATTTCAAATCGAGACAATCTTGACAAATAGGGCCAGAAAGAAGGTCACAGAACAACACAGAGAGGCACAGAAAAGACTGAAGACAAAAATTTACCGTGTAATTCTGTGTCATTACGTGGCCTAATCAGCCGCGATGTCTCAGTAGACTTGTCAAGGCGAGAAATAGCTCTTCTGAACCATGCCGAAAATAGCAACGGTGGCAATGACAAAAAGAGTGAACATTGCCATCAGGAATAGAGATGGGAGATAGATGGTGAGTGAAAAGTGCTTGACGTTTCAAGAAGTCATCATGCGTCTGCAAGAGTATTGGACCCAGCAAGGGTGTTTTCTCTGGCAGCCGTATAGCGAGAAAGTCGGGGCCGGGACCATGAATCCGGCCACAATTTTGCGCGTTTTGGGCCCAGAACCTTGGAACGTAATCTATGTAGAGCCATCATATCGTCCCGATGATGGCCGTTTTGGTGAGAATCCCAACCGGATGCAAATGCATACCCAACTGCAAGTGATCCTGAAACCGGAGCCCGACAATCCGCAAGAGGCATACCTGCAAAGTCTGGAAGCCATCGGCATCCGGCGGGCGGAACATGACATCCGCTTTGTGGAGGATAACTGGGAATCCCCGGCGCTGGGCGCTTGGGGCTTGGGCTGGGAAGTCTGGTTGGACGGCATGGAAATCACTCAGTTTACCTATTTCCAGCAAGCCGGCGGCCAGACGCTGAAGCCAGTTTCGGTGGAGATCACTTACGGCCTGGAGCGCATCGTCATGTTCCTGCAAAAAGTCGAAACGGTGTGGGATATTCGTTGGAATGACCGCTTCAGCTACGGTGATGTCCTCTTCCAACCAGAAGTGGACCATTGCCAATATGACTTCAACGTCGCCGATGTGAACAGGCTCATGGAAATGTACCGCCTTTTCGAGGCGGAAGCGGAAAACGCTTTAGCACACGATCTGGTCACCCCAGCACACGATTACGTCCTGCGCTGTTCCCACACTTTCAACGTCTTAGATGCCCGCGGCGCCATCGGCGTCACCGAGCGAGCCCGGTTCTTCGCTCGCATGCGAGACTTAGCACGGCGCGTCGCGACACTTTACCTACAGCAACGTGAGGCAGCCGGTTTCCCGTGGCTGCCTGCCGACGAACCAAGCCGGCAACAAGAGAAGCCAAGCACTGTCAGCGAAGCCAGAAT
>WFQT01000288.1 GCA_015486895.1 Anaerolineae bacterium | reverse complement strand
TCCTTGCTATCTTAGACCTTCGTCTGCTCTCTTCCTCCAGATGTTCCCATGTAACTCCCTTTCCCTCGGATCCGCAGTAATTACGAACTCCTAACAAACCTGCTATCTCGTCACTCAATCCGATAGAGCTAAATACCCTGCCATAGCCTCGCATCTCGTGGATCCCCATGGTGGACATAACTTTTTCTATTCCCTTGTTCAGAGCGGACACCAGGTTGGATAGTCGAGACACCCCTTCATTATCGGAAGGGAGTGTTCTAGATCCTAAGCCCGTCCTCAGCATCAAATACGGATTGATGGCATCTGCTCCAAGGCCAAGAGCTACGACAAGATCGTGCAAATTGCGGATTGCTCCGGATCGGAGTATCAACCCACACTTCCGACGCAAATTATCGTCGCCTTTGCCTTCACCTTTGAGAGCACCGTCCACGGCCGCTATTACCAGGTGAGGGTCTGTCCAGTGCCTTTCCCCAGACCAGGCAAAAGCATCGTCCAGCAACAACAGGTTGGCCCCGCCTTGTACCGCATTTACCGCTTCTTTCTTCAATCTCTTCACAGCGTTGGGCAGTGACTCTTCGTCCGAAAAAGTGCAATCAAGATGGTGCATAGAATCGCCAAAGAAATCCAGGACTTCCTCTAGAATCATGGTGCCACATGAATCCGTAACTTCTCTGCAGGCGTCAGAGGCGAGCAAGGGGCCGAAGGGCTGTCCGCCGATCAAGATGGGGGTATCCAGCACCAATGAATTCCCCAAAGGGGAAACTAACCCGTAGGAAAGGGAGGGTCTAACTCCCATCACTACCTGAGTGCTGAAGTGCTCTGCTTCTCTTTCTCTATCAATAGCCGGGTTGGTGACCACTGCCACAGATTCCTTGATGTAATCAGCCAGGTTCGTAATCCCCGTGTCCAAAGGCCCTATTGGCGTGTCCGATCCGAGGGAATCTATGGGCTCTTTCCCTTCTTTCCCGAGATGTCTGACCCACTCTTTGTGATCCCGTCGCCAGCCAAAAGCTGCCATGCGACTTTCCGGTTCTCCGCTGATATCCGGAGACGACAAAGCCTTTCTTCGCACGCCTTTCCCAGGACTCTCGAGACCCCGTTCATGCCTCATGGTTTTCAACACGCACTTCATTAGAGAGAGGGATCCGAACCTGCGGTATGCCAGGCGGAGCAGTCTTTGTTGGATCGCCGTGTAGCCCAGAATCTCTATCTTGCCATCCTTGTGAATCTTGGCGGCCATCTTCTCACCAGGTGCCAGTGGTTTGGGATCCCTCATCATATTCTCTAGGGGTACTACGCCCCGCTCGCTGGAGAAGAAATATTCCTTATCTGTCTCGCCAAACCACAGGGGACGCAACCCCAGCGCGTCCACGCTGAAAGCGCACTCGTCGGCGTAACGCGCAACGACGGCTGCAGGGCCTTGGGCGTAAGGGCCAAAAGCGTAGCGATAGTAATGATGCAAGATCTGGAGATCGGTGGCTAGGTATTCCACATTGCTTAAAATGGGCGGAAAGAGTATCTCCATTGCCTCTATCAGAGTAAACTCGTATTCGTGGGTAAGTATTTCTAGCATCCTGTTGACGTCCTCGCTGTCGGAGGCCCCGGAAACCAAAGTCGCTCCCAGCATGCGTGCTTCTTCGCGCAGCCGCTGAATGGTGTTGATCTCACCGTTATGCCCCAGTATGGTAAATGGTTGTACCCGCTCGAAAACAGGCCCCGTGTTGGTACTGTATCTAATGTGGCCGATAGTAACCTTACTGGTGTAATCCGGCAGCAGGAGTTCTGGGTAGTAATTGCGGAGGATGCGGCTGTCACCGCGCGCTTTGTAGACCACTGTGTGCGTACTCATCGAGGCCACGTGTACAGGAGTCTCCTGCTCGATCCGCAGGTGGAGGTGAAACAACTTGGAATCCACTATATCCAGAGGACTACCGCTCACCAAACCTGCTAGCTGCCAGAACAGAGGCTCTTGTGCCTGGGCAGAGCGCCCCAGGGCCGTTCTCCTGGTCAGGCCATCCCGTTCCATAAGGAGATCACAGCCCTCTTCCCTAACCATTCTGGAAATGTATTGCTTTATGGCAGGACTCTCCCACTTGTGCTTCGTGGGTATCATCAGATGGGCAACGAAGAAGCGCCTGTCCTCCGCCAACCAACGGGGACGCCCTTCTTTCTCCAAGTACCTGCTCCACAGGATCCTGGGGATATCGGTGAGTAACCCGCAACCGTCCCCTTCGCCTTCCACATCACCGGCGCGATGTCCCATCTTGTGCAGAGCTTCTATAGTCCTCTTGACGTTCCCGTGGCTTCCTTTCTCATCTTTGTGAATGTTACAGATGATGGCGCAACTGTCGTGCTCCTCCAATGCCACGTCGGAGTCGGCTGCGAAAATCCGTTTTTCCGGGTCGGTCACGGTCATGCCGTTGTGGCTGTACCCTTTGCTATCGAGATTGTATTCTTCGGGGGAAAAACGGGGAAGTCCCGTGGTTAAGCTCATTTCTCACCTCTCTCTATAGTCTAATAATAGACGCTTCTATGGACTATCTTGCATCCCTCATGGGGATCGAGACAACGAAGCACTACATTGTGGTTCAGAGGCGACCGTCGCCAGCGACAGAAACTACCTGTTGGTGTCAGACTTCTCCGGCTGTGTATACTCGTCGCTGAGAGATGAGCTCTTTGTGAGGCAACTTCACAACATCGTGGGAGTTCACCTGACATTATACATTTTCCGGAGGCCAATGCCAATTTTGCTCTCCGGGAGAAATTACCCATTTGGGTAGTAGAATCCCCCACTTCTTTCTGTAGAATGTCAAAAGTGTGAAACTTGCTTTTCGCGCTCGTAGGGATCACCCATCAGTGGTCCAAGACCCTGTCATTCCGGAGAGGCGAGGGATTACGGGTCGTGAGATCCGTAGAGCAAGGCCGCGGTAGGTCGTTGATTACGCAAAATCCAGAGCAAAGGCGCAAATCGGTCGGAGTTGCAGTTCCAAACAGAATAAACCTGAGAGCATTCCTCGGCGTGCTTCGCCTGACTCGGTCCGGAATGATGACCACCGATAAGGAGTACCTATGCAGCACCCCCTATCCGGCGGACACTAGTGATACTGCCTGGGTACTCGTCTCTGCTGTCCTGGTCTTGATGATGACTCCCGTCCTGGCTTTCTTATACGGAGGCATGATACGTAAGAAATATGTTTCCGGATATTCTTGATCTTTGGTCCACTTTCGTATACGACCCGGTAGCCTATTGGGTATGGGGAATAGGAGGACACCTCCGACACATGGAAGCATTGGATTTTGCCAGTGGCACCGTATTTTCTGTAGCGCTCAAAAGTAGTGTGATGGGCGGAGAAACGCTGCGAGCTGCTGGCACCACTCCGGTCATTACCTCGCCGGTCGGCCAACCAGGCGAGGTTTTTTTGTTTTCTACATCACACAAGATTTTACAATTGTATGTCAGGTTATGTCAAATTTAGTATAAAGAAATTCTACATCTATTGGTCAAATTTCCACGATACGTCAAGATGCCGCCTTGCTGCCGGGCGAAGCGAAGGCGGCGGAGGTGTGGGAAGATCTGTAAGGCATCTTCAGAGCAAGTCTCTGGCATTTGCAGTTTGACCAAGTGGCGAGACGACATAC
>WFQT01000287.1 GCA_015486895.1 Anaerolineae bacterium | reverse complement strand
CGCAATAAAGAAAACCAGCGTTGTCCAGTCCACCGCCTCAATCATCTCCTCAATGTCCGGCTTTATCCAGACCAAAAGTGCCGTCGCCCCCATCAGCGCCGTCACGGAAGGAAGCAGGTCTATTCTCTCACCGAACAGGAAGAGCACAAGCTAGCGAGATACTCCTGAAACTACTGGTCAATACATTCATGTCTGGACGAGCGCCCATAACCATCACGGTCGATGAAACGTTGGAACGACGTTGGGGCCCGCGAATTCGCAAGCGAGGACACTGGCGTGACAGCTTGGCATCAGGCAGGAATATGAATGTAAGCACCAGCGGGCTACGGTGGATAGTCTTTGCTTTGGCTATACCAGCCCCTTGGGGTTCGTATTATTGGTCGCTGCCTTTCTTGAGCATACTATTGACGACGCCCAAAGTGAGCGAGAAGCTGGGGAAACGTCACAAGAAAGTATCTCAGCGTACCGCTCAAGTTATTTGTTGGTTACGCCGCTCTTTGCCTGGACGACCCATCCATCTGGTAGGGGATGGAGCCTACAGCGTCATTCGCTTAGGGTTGCGAGCTCAGAAGTGTGGTGTTGTCCTGATTGCGCCGCTCCGTTTAGATGCCCGGCTCTTCGACTTACCACCATCGCCATGGACAGGTTCAGGTAAGAAACGCCGTGGCCGCCCCGCCCGTGTCGGCCAACGATTGCTAAGTCCGTCAGAAGTTGCCTTGTCATCCAGCACAGTATGGCATCGTAGCCAGATCGCCTGGTATGGCGGAAAGACAGAGATGATTGACTGGGCTACAGGTACAGCCCTCTGGTATTCCTCCGGCACTCTCCCGCTGGCTATTCGTTGGGTGCTGGTGCGAGACCCCGCAGGCGTACGACCGCTGTGCGCTTACTTTACTACGGATCAGTACCAATCAGCCCCTGCCGTTATTGCTGATTTCGTCAAACGGTGGTCGCTCGAAGTTACGTTCGAAGAATCACGGGCTGTTTTGGGCGTTGAAACACAGCGGCAGTGGAGCGACAAGGCCATCGAACGAACAACACCTGCTCTGTTGGGACTTTACAGTTTAGTCGTCCTTATGGCTCATGTTACCTTTGGCAACGATGAGCTCCCGTTACCTAAAGCAGCTTGGTATCAGAAAGACCACGCCACCTTTCATGACGTGCTCTCCATCGTTCGCCACCGCCTATGGCTCCATTCCCTTTTTAGAACATCAGTGATTTCACCTGATCTTCATTTATTCCCGCCAGGACCGGGGGATTCTACCAGTAACACCGGGGCAAATGCCTGGAAACGCATCATTTCTGCTGCTTGTTATTAACTTGTTAATGTACAAAGTCGAGCTGTTCTCCTGCGGGTTATTTCTTTGGCCTGGAGGCCGGCCAAGAGGGCAGGCATGTCCACATTATCCGCCACGGTCAGATTGGGAATCAAATTGTAGGACTGGAACACAAAGCCGATGGTTTGGCGGCGCAATACAGCCCGGCGCGATTCGTTCAGCCCGTTCAAATGCTGCCCGACCACGATGACCTTGCCTCCCGTCGGCGCGTCCAGCCCGGCCAAAAGATGCAGCAGCGTGGACTTGCCACACCCTGACGGGCCCATAATAGACACGAAATCTCCCTGGCTCACCTCCAGGTTCACGCCGTTCAGGACGTGAACGGCCACGCCGTCCGCTTTGTACACTTTGCGTAAATCTTCGGTTTGCACTACCTGCATCACTCTTCTCCTTTACTGGTATGAACATCCGCTTTCGACAACGTTTCTTCACAAAGGTCCAACCATTTCATGTCTGCATCCAGGTGCAACAACAACCCTTCGGCTAACAAGCGCATTTCCTCATCGTCCGTCTTGATCAGCAACGCGTTCATATCCGCTATGGCCTGGAGATAAACTTGTCGCTGCTGCCAAATCATGGGCAGCAAACCGCTGGGCTCCGCACGCTGCGCAACGAGAAGCTTGAGGAAAAAGTCGACTTTGAATCTGGCGGGCGGCCGGGATGGTTCGCCGAACCAGGCTTTCAGTTCCTCGCGTCCCGCATCGGTGAGGGAATAGACTTTGCGGTCAGGGAGGCAATCTTGTGGTATCTCCTCCGACTTCACCAGATTGTCCCGTTCCAGCCGCGCCAGCGTGCTGTAAACCTGGCCGATGTTCAGCTTCCAGGTATGACCCAACATCTTCTCAAACTCGTTCTTGATGTCGTAGCCGTGTCTTGGCTTTTCGGCTAACAGTCCCAAAATAGCGTGTTTTAGCATATGCATACTCCGTATGTATTACATACTGGGTATATATCATATCCGGTTGAGGGTGTCAAATTGGCGTGGGGCGTTTCGCGCGGGTTCGGAGAGAATAGTTGGTAGGAAATGTTGGTTACAGCCGCAGTCTCTGCGCCGGCGACAGGCCCGCAGCCGTTGGCGAATGTGCCGACGGATGATGTTCGCTCATTTGCCGCGGGGCGGTGGTTGTGAGCGGGCAATGCTTCACAGCAGTGAGTGGAGCGGAGCCTTCAGGTGGCCTGGCAGAAGACACATTGGCTCAAGCCTGCCTGCCAGCGCTTCAGGGAACGGTTCGCCTTGCTCTTTTAGCGGCAAGCAATGCCTGGCAATGGCTACGTCGCCGGAGGGCGATGACCGGTGATTGGTGACAAGATCGGCCATCGCCCCTCACGACGTCGTTTCAACCGCCGCCGGGGGAAAAGCGGCAAAAGAGTCAGCTATTGCCCTTCGCGTGGGACGGGAGTGGGCTGACGGTGCCGGTTCTTGCTTGAGCGGTGTACAAAGCCAGGCGAGTACCACTGGCATCCAACAGTTCCAGCGAATCGCCTTTGATCCGGTAGGCTGCCACCGACTGTAGCATCGACAAGTAGGCGCGCTCTTGCTTCATGATGCCATCGGGTCGGAGACACGCCATCCGCGTAGCCACAGCGGCGCTAATCGAGAGAGCTTCACCGTTGATTTCGTAGGAGGCACTATAGTTGTTGCAGCCAGCTTTGCCGCTCAGGCGGCCTTTGGCGTCAAAAAGAGCTGTGATCTCCGTGCCGCGCAGCACTGACGCGAAACCGCCCATGCCGTTGTTGTAACCGGTCAGCTGCCATGTCGTCCCCGTCAACGGTGCTGGTTCAAGCGCCGAGAATCTCAACAACGTCTCGCCGTCTCCGTTCAGGATGTCCAACTTGCTACCCTTCATCCGATACGAAGCCGCATTGTGCAGAGCTGTCAGATACGCTTTCTCCTGGCCCATTACGTTTTGAGGCGTGCGGCACAGCATTCTGGTGGCGCCGGCAACGCCGATTGTCAGACCGTTCCCATCGATCTTGTACGACGCAAAGTAAGTATTGCAGCCGGCATTGCCGCCGACTTTGTCTTCTTTGAATTCGAGGGTGGTTTTGGTATCGGGCAGCACGTTTACCAATTTGCCCTCGCTATTCCGGTAGGAATCCAGCGTCCAAAGCGTACCTGCAAGGTTGCTGCCAGCCTCGATCGTTGGCGTCGCGATTTCGGGGGCCAGCTCGGTCGGTGTTGCGGTTTCACCCGTTGTCCCCACGGGGCTTTGCGCGGGGACTGCACAGGCGGCGAGAGTTACACTGACCAGCAGCAATGTCACCAATAAAGTGACGATGTTTTTCATGACTTTCTCCTCAACAATTTCTCAGTGATTGTTTCTTGGCCCTTCATGGCCACGTGTATTGACGCCCTCTCCTCGAGAAAGGTTCCTCCGAAATGACCCTGAATACAACAAATCGTGTCTTGCCCTTTGTGAAGGGTACGCCCGGCTCGGAATGTCAGCCGGTAATGAGCAGCAACAGCCACCCCGAAAAGGAATTTTCTACCGCGGTTGACCGCTTCACAAGTTTCACGTATACTTCACATATACGAATCCGGCGAAAGCCTCTACTCCAGTCAAGAACAGCGATCGGCGTGCGTCAGCGTTGATCAGCGGTCTATTTTCAGGAGAGTACCCTCAATGTTTACACTGGTCACCGGGTGTGCTTGTCGATGCCGGGTAGGTAGCGGCCGGCTCGACAACTGAGTTGGCAAGCCGGGAATAGTGCGGTAGAATGAGATTGTTGAAACCGTTACCCCCGCTGCCAACTCTCGTCATATTGGGCAACTGGCAATTTGGGACGATTCACGCCGCGGGAACGTCCCATTCCTCTATCATTGCAAAGCTGCGCATCACCGACCGTGCTGCCAATCAGTAAAGGAGGCTATTCAATGAACCGTCGTTATTGGATCTTCTTCGTATTATTGAGTTTGCTCTTGCTTTTGCCCATCCTGGCCGGATGTGGAAGCGGGACGACAACACCAGCACCAACGGTCGGGGCCACACCGACCGCGCGCCACACGTCCGCCACCGTTGCCGTGACGCCCCCGACGCCTCGGCCTGAGCCCACGGCCACCGCCAAAGCATCCGCCAAGCCGACAGCCGGCGTCCAAATCCTGAAAGCGACATTTGCCCATGGCCTCACGGAGGAGATGGAGCCGCAGAACCCCGGCGAGGATTTTCAACCTGATCAAACGGTTTACCTTTCGCTCAAGATCAAGGGGCGGCCCAAAAAAGGCCTGGTAGGTGCCCGTTTCTATTGGCACGATCAGCTTATCGCCAAGGCTAATGTGGATCTGTCCGATGTCAACAGCGGCGTGCTCTTTTCCATCGGGGAGAACACTTACGCGGGTTTCACCTTGACCCACAAGAAACCATTCCCCATCAGCAACAATTATCACGCCGCGGTCAGTTACGACGGCAAGCCGTTCGGCGATTACTCTTTCCACGTTGTTCCCGGCTCGGATGCCATCCCAACGAAAGTCAGCAAAGTGACGCTGGCGCGGGGCGCCGACAAGGATTACAACCCGGTGAAGCCGACAACTACTTTCGCTCCCAACGATACCGTTTACCTGGTCGGGCGGGGCGATTTTGGACTGGCCACCTGGCTGCAAGCGGACTGGTACGTCGGTGGGAAGTTGGACAAAGCCGGCACCCGCAGCCTCACTTTGCAGGAAAATGCCACCGACACGGGCTTTGCTTTTTCTTTCATGCCCGAAGGGGGCTGGCCGGTTGGCGAACACTACGTTGTGCTCACCGTGAACGATGTCGAAGTGGGGCGTTACACATTCACCGTCAAACAGGCATCGGGAAGCGCTAAATTCGAGTTCATATTCTGCCAGCGCCCTGTTGCAGCCAAGAGTCTTTGATCCTTACGGCCACTGGTTGCATAGACGGCGACAACACGGCCCGTCGCACAATTGATACTCCGTTGATCACGCAATGGTAGCGTGCGAGTTAGTGGTTTGCCGGGGCGTTCGCGTCGGCAGGCCATCAGGGAGGTAACCGATGAAACGGTTAGAACATTTGTTATTGGCCGGATTGTTGGCAACGTTGTTCACGGCAGCGCTTTTGGCGCCCACTGAGCAAATCGTGAGCGCCGCACCAGCAGCTGCCATCCGCTACGTAGCGCCTGGCGGCAACTGCGGCACTGCCGCGCCCTGTTACGCCACGGTGCAAGCGGCGGTAGACTCGGCAGTCCCGGGCGACACCATCAAAGTGGCGCAAGGCAGATATACAGGTGTGAGCACCCGTGCCGGCCTCAACCAAGTTGTATACATTAACAAGACGGTCGCCGTCCGCGGGGGCTACGCTTTGAGCAACTGGAACACGTCTAACCCGGTCGATCATCCTGCGACACTCGACGCCCGGGGCCAGGGCCGGGTGCTGGTTATCGTCGGGAGCATCACGCCCATCATCAAAGAGCTGCGCATCACCGGCGGCGATGCGGCCGGCCAGGGCGGCGATTTCCGGGGAGATGGCGGCGGCGGGGTGTACGTCATCACCGCCAAAGCGACCCTCGATCAACTCACGATTTTCAGCAACACGGCCGCGTACGGCGGCGGCGTATATCTGAACCGAAGCGATGCTCACGTTACCAGCAGCATCATCCGCGGCAATGGTCAGGATGGGGGCAACGGTGGTGGGCTCTATCTGTACAAGAGCGACGGTGCAGTCGTATCGGACAATTCGATTGCCGACAATCGCTCTGCCAATGGCGGAGGGATGACCTTGAATGGGTGCAAGAATGTGCTTGTCGAGAAAAACATCATCGCTGCTAATGTGGCACGCCAGGAGGGTGGCGGCATCAGATTGGCAACTACCATCGCTACCCTGCGCGAAAACCTGATCTCTGGCAACCAGGCCGCCTATGGCGGCGGTGTGTCCCTATTCGCTTACGGCCAGCAGCCCCTCTTCGAGAGCAATCGCATTGTTTTCAACAGTTCAACCGTGCGCGGGGGCGGCGTCTACTTCAACTACGTCAGCCCTGCCATTTTTGTGAACAACATCATCGACGATAATCAGTCGTCTGCGGGCAGCGGCCTGTTCATTCGCGATTCTTCTCCGCAGTTGATCTACACGACCATCGCCCGCAACCGTGGCGGCTCGGGCGTGGCGATATCATCCGAAAGCGCCTTTTTCGACAGCGACGTGACCATGACGAACACGATTATCTCTGGCCACGCCGTCGGCATCGATGTGTCGGCGGGGAACACGGTCACATTGGCTTCCACCCTCTGGTTCGGCAACGTCATCAACCGGGACGGCGCCGGTACCATCAACCAAAGCGGCGATCGCAACGGCAACCCCCGATTCGCGTTCGACGGTTACCACCTGCTGCCCGGCTCGGCCGCCATTGATCACGCTATCGATGCGGGTGTGAGCAAAGACATCGACGGCGATACCCGCCCTTATGGCGCCGGCTACGACATCGGCGCGGATGAGTTCAACGGCGCCATGATCAGGCTGAAGACGTTGTTTTTGCCGGTAGTCTTGCGCAACAGGTAGCGTAGCACTTTGGCATCAGCAGCGATAATCCCATCGTTTTGGTGCGCGAGAAAGGTGTATGATGAAAAAGCAACTACGAACGGTTTTGTTGGTAACCATTCTTACCTTGGTGCTGGGGATTGCCGCTGTGCAGGCGCAATCGGGCGGCTATGACTTGAATTGGTGGACGATTGATGGTGGTGGTGGCACGGTCAACGCCGGGGACTATCTGCTGAACAGCACAGTAGGCCAGCCGGACGCGAACGCTGTTCTCACCGGCGGTGGTTACACGCTGACGGGCGGGTTCTGGAGTGGTTCGGCAATGCCACACCGTTCTTTGTATCTGCCGCTGGTGACCAGGAGCCGGTGACGTCGTGGAGGATTGTCATGGGCCTGGCGGTGCAGCACAGCGGATGAAAACAGGGCCGGTAGCCGGTGGCCGATAGCCGGTGGCAAGCGCAGGATAGTACGTTGGAGGCGTGTTAAGCGTCAGGCGGCTGAAGCCACGCCGCGGGGGCGGTTTCAACCGCGACCGGGGTCGGCAACGCAACACGATCAACGAAAGTCGACATCAGCGCAAATCAGCGTTCTATTTTCAAGGGGATGGAGCTTTCGGCAATGCAGAGGATTGAGCCTGGAGACGGTCCATGTCAGAAGTGTGTTATGAAAAACTGTGGAGGTTATGAATATGAAAGCTGTCCGGGAAAACGTTGTTTTGGCCGGCATTGGCCTGGCTCTATTACTGGCCATGGGCGTTCTTTTCGTGGCGCACCCCGCCTGGGCGCAGCATCTTATGCGGGAAACCGCTAATGCGGATACGTCGTTCACTTATCAAGGTCGTTTGACCCACGACGGCACCGCTGTGACCGGCGCTTGTAGTGCTCGTTTCTCTCTCTACGACGCCGAAAACGGCGGACATCAAGTCGGGAGCACGCAGACATCCACCATTAACCCGCACAAAGGCCTTTTTACGGTGCGTCTGGACTTCGGCGCTTCCCCATTTAACGGAAGCGCCCGCTGGCTAAGTATCGCTGTCAAGTGTGCGGGCGATAGCGCCTGGGTGAATTTGGGCCGCACGCCCATCACTGTCACGCCCTATGCTCTGTACGCGTTGAAAGCTGCCAAGACTGAGGGCTATGCCAATATGGTTACAGTGGCCAAAACGGGGGGCGACTATACTTCCATCCAGGCGGCTATTGACGCACTTCCCAACGAAAGTGAGCTATGCAAGCATCCGACGTTGGTCTGGGTGGCGCCGGGAACATACACAGAGCGGGTCACACTTAAGCCTTGTATGACGCTGGAGGGCGCGGGCAGGGGGTTGACTGTCATCAAGTCCGGCGGCACGTCCATGATCACGCAGGCGACTTTGATGGTCAGCTATCAGAGCACCATTCGTTCCCTGACCATTCTCAACCAGGGCGAAGCGACTTACGCCACAGCTCTTTACGCTGCCGGTGTGCCCCACCGTGGGTATCCGCCAGTAATCCTGCAAGATGTGAAAATACAAGCGACTAATGTACTGACAGGCAGCGTTGCTGCTATTGGCATTTACGCGACGGACGATTCGCTGACCCTCAAGGACGTCGCAGTACAGGTATTTTCCAACGATGCCGATGCCATCGGGGTAAAAATGACCGACAGCACGGTTATCGGGAAGCCTCTCTCTCTCGAGGTCAATAGCGAGCAGGGAAACGCACAAGGTATTGCAGCGCCCGGTTTCTCTGAAATCAATCTGTTTGAGAGCAGCATCGTGGCCCAGTCTTGGCAAGATGGCTCGAAGGCCACAGCCGTAGCATTGACTGACGCCAACCTGTACGCGACCCATGTGTCTGTCCTCTCCTCCGGCACCGGGTTACATGTCGTCGGCCAGAGCGGCGGCGGGGGAATCGACCTCAAAGATTCTGCCGTTTCCTCGAGTGTTGTGGCTATCCATGCCAATGGCACTGCACTGGTGCAGCTTGACATCCGCGAGTCCGCGCTGAGCGGCAACGCCGGTCAATCGCTGTTGTTAGACGGCAACCGTGTCTACGCTAAAATGCGCATGACTGAGCTCAACGGCGGCGCCGGCTCCATCACATTGCAGAACGGAGCCGGTTTGACTTGCCTTGAGGTGCACAATCAAAGTTTCCAGCCGGTGACATGCCCCTGAACCGGCTTGAGAGGAACACGATGAAACCGACTGGCCGTTGGATCGTTCTCGCTTTTTGTCTGCTCGCTGTGGCGCTGTTGGGAATTCAACCCGGCTCGGCGGGCAAGTTGGCATTCGCAGACGCGTCCGGCACGGGAAAGATCTTCGTCGCCATCAATGCGGGCGGCGCGCTGCCCGACGCCACGCTCTACAGCCTGAATCCCGACGGTAGCGGCCAAACACGGCTTTTCGACTTCCATAATCATCCCGAAGACCACAGAGGTGGCATCTGGGATGTGCGTGTTGGACCCGGCGGCAACGGCATCTACTTTGCCTCCGATAACGCCTATCTTTTCACTCCGGCCAGCCGCAATCTCTTCCGCATTCCCGCCGATGGCAGCGGGTATGATCAGATCACGCCCGGGCCCAATTCCGGAAAGTGGAACCAGTCCTGTCCCTGTGGCACGGTAACCGGCACTGTGCTCAATAGCCTGGGATCGCCCTGGAGCGGCCGGCCGGTGTTCCTGGAAGGCAAGGACATGGTTTATTCCGGTGCAGACGGCCGATTTCGTTTCGACAATGTGCCCACCGGCACCCGCTGGATTGTGGCCTACCGCTCAGCGGGCGAGGATGTGTTCGATGCCCAGGCCATTTCCGTGGTAGCCGGAACGACCACCAGTGTGGCGCTGACGCCCAACAACAATGTGCGCATGGAGTTCTCGCGCCCTGTGCCTTTTGGACAGCGCATTTACCACATCCTCTGGCCTTACACTATCCAGTGGACGACGGCCGGCTTCGCGGCGCCGGTGAAAGTCTATGAAGGCAGCGGCGGGTCTTGTCCCAATCTGCCCAACGTCGATGGCTTCGACGTGGCGCCTAACACGGGGCGATTAGCCATTGCCAACTACGAGACCGGCTGTGGAGCCGGCGACAGTGACCACCGGGGCATCTATTTGGCCGACAAAGACGGGCATGGGTTGCGGCTATGGGTGGACATGACCGCGGATGCAGGCTGGTGCGGCGTCGGCGACTTGTTCTGGTCGCCGGACGAGAGCAAATTGGCCGTCAAGGCTTGTTACAACTGGTACACCTACCTGGTCGTCTTCGACAGCACCAGTGGTCGCATCTTGGGCTCGATCTATTTCCAGGACTCGCACTACACTTTCTACAACGTTGACTTGCACGTCTGGAGCCCGGACGGGCAGTGGCTGCTCTATTCGTTCTGGTTGAACGACACCGCCAATGGCACTTTGGCCAAGGTACCGGTCAAACCGGACGGCAGCCTGGACCCGGTCGGCGCTGTGGCGTTGCTTACCGGCAGCAACATCAGCGGCGCGGCGTGGGGAGCGCTGAGAACAGCACCATCGCAACCGAGGTGTTACGTTCCCCTGGTCGTCAAGTAGTTGGGCAGAGAAACGCACCGCCGAAGGGCGGGAGGCAGTGTTGCAAAACCACTGTCTCCCGTTCGTTTCTCGTGGCAACCCTGAACCGATGATGATCTATTCTAATCCAGCGGGGAACGGTAGACCAGAGGCAGGTATAGGAGATGGCGCACTTGTCCCGTCGCACCGGCCCAGAAACCACCTGCCAACGTGTAATTCCCACTGCTGAGTGCGCCCGCATCCGGCTGTCCGACGGTGCCGCTCAGCGCGTAATGGCCGCCACTGCTGGTGCCCCCGCCGCTGTCCACAGTCCACCACGAGAGATGGTAGCTGCCGCCGGACTGCGCCAGCGCGACGGATGCCGACAGGAGCAGGGGCACGACGATGATCAGTCGCATAGCATTTTGTCTCATCATTTCCCGCTCCTTTCACACTGCGTTTTCAGTTCCTCGATCTGCACTTCTATCGCCTGGAGCCTGAACATCAGCTCGGCGTTTTGCGATTCGAGTTCAGCAATGCGCCTGGCCTGATCCTGGTTCTGCATGTACAGCCCTTTGATGACCGCCATCGAGACCCCTTCCGCATCTAGCGTGCCTATGTGGGTATCGCCCTCCCCCAGGCCGAAAGCGGCATAGAAATCCTGCGCCATGGGGCCCATGTGGCGGATAGAGGCGTCCTGAGTCTTGTAGTTCCAGGTGTTCACAGGCATCCGGGCCAGTTTGTCCAACACCTTCAGCGGATTTACAGGCTCTACGTTCTCCTTAGCATTGAGGTCGCTCAGAGAATTCCATGAACCGCCCCCGCCGGGCAGGTACATTCCGGTGGTAAGATCAACGCTGGTATAAATGTAAAATCCACCCACGGATCGGAAGACAACACGATTTGGGCCCCAACAACTGACATTCTGCCAAATAGTGGAAGCGTCTCCCCACACGAAGCAACCGTCATACAAAGCTTTGGCGCCTTTTCCTGCAGCGAAGCTGTAAGCTCCTTTAGCCCTGTTGCTCATACCGCCGGGTATCGTGGCATAACGACCGCTGGAAGTGATGGTGTTGCCCAAACCTCCTCCTATGGTCGAAGCAACCCCCAAGGCCCTGTTACCTCCGATGTAAGTGCCATCGTACCCTCCTCCACCTACGAATGCACCAGGGCCCCCTGCCGTGTTGGAACGGCCGCCTACAACCGTAGCTGCCGTTCCGCTAGCAATGTTGTCAACGCCCCCATTCGCAGTAGCCCATTTACCACTGACATTGTTGAACATCCCCCGCCGATGACTCCAAACCCGGCTGTGGGGGAAATGACGTTGCTGTAGCTGCCGCCGATAACGGACGCGTAGGCAAGAGCTTCATTGCTTCCTGGTACAGCACCAGGATAGTATCCGCCACCTCCGACGAACGCACCCGTTCCACTGGCAATGTTGCTATCACCACCAACAACCACAGAGTGCTCGCCACTGGCGATGTTGTGACGCCCTCCACCAACAGCGGCATACTGGCCGCTGGCTTAGTTCTGCTCACCTCCGCTCACAGTGGCGAAACAGGCATCGGCTGTATTGGTGTTTCCATTTCCCGCCTGGTTGTCTCCCCCTCCGCCGATGGTGCCGTACTCGTCTGTCACGCGGTTGCGAGTGATAGACCTTGACGCATCCGAACGCCCGCCGCCAGCAATGGTGCCGTAAGGGGCTGTGACTTTGTTGTCATAGCCCCCGCCCACGGTGGCATAGTCACCGCTGATAGTGTTGTAAGACCCCCCGCCTACAGTGGCGTAAAAGCTGCTGGCCGTACTACCCTTGCCCCCACCCACGGTAGCATACATTGCACCGGTAGTGTTGAATTCACCTCCGCCAACAGTAGCCGCACCAGCGCTAGCAGTGTTATAGAAACCGCCGCCCACAGTAGCGTAAAGGGCATTGTTCGGGTAGGTGTCTCCATTTCCTGCCTGGTTCTTCACCCCACCGCCGATGGTGCCGTAGGTATCTGTCACACGGTTGGGGGTAAATGGCGTGCAAACCGCCTTCGTTTCCACCATCCCCGACGCTACCGAGCAGCCCCATCGGCAAAATGCGATACTCGTGACTGGGTCGGGAACCGATCTTGCCACCTGGACGGCGCAAGTTCCCGCCGGACTGGAAGGCCCCTATCGTCTGGATGTGCGGGGCATGGACGCGGCCGGACACAAGGATGTCCACCGGGGGATGCGGACGCAGTGGATGGGACAGGTGGACACCCTGGCTCCCCGCGTCGGTTTCACCCGCACCGCCACCGCCAGCGGCGATCACTACGAGGTCACGGCGCAGGACTTCAACCTGATCGAAAATGGCTTCAACTCGCCCTGCGGCGCCGGCGTCATCGATCAACGGCAATACTTCGACGAATCCTGGTACACGAACCTGTGGCCCGATGACCCGCGGCTTTTCCGTCTCTCCGTGGCCTGTGATGTGCCCGCCAGCGCCGTTCAGGGCGAGATCGGCGCCTACGACACGCCCGGCATCGCCCGCGACGTGACCATTTCCGGCACGCTGGCGCTGGTGGCCGACGGAAAGTCCGGCCTGCAACTGCTGGATGTCTCCGATCCGACACAGCCACAAGCGCTGGGCCAGATCGACGCCGGTCATGCCTATGCCGTGGCCGTGGGCAGCAGCGGGCCGCCCCAATCGCCCACGCCGACGCCCACCTGGACGCCCACCCCCACAGCCACGCCGACCCGGACGCCCACGCATACACCCACACCGACCAGGACGCCCACACCCACGGTCACACCGACCAGGACGCCCACACCCACGGTCACGCCTACCCCGACACCAACGCCCGTTGCCACCACCGGCAGCAGCGTCGTCGAGGGGTATGTGTGGGAGGACACCAACAAGGAGGGCTTCCAGCAGGGCGACGAACCGGGTGTGCCGGGCTTGACTCTGCACCCGCAAAGCGAAGCCGGCGTGCAAAGTGTCCTGACCTGGACGTGGGTAACCAATACCAACGCGGCGGGATTCTACCGTTTCGACCACCTGCCCGCCAGAAACTACATCTTGCGGTTCGACTCCCCTCGGGCGCCTACCCCACCACCAGCACGGAAATACGGCTCAAAGTCAGCGGGAACACCATCGTCAAGAGCGGGTTGGGGCTGCTCTTCCTCAGGATGAAGATCTATCTGCCCATGGTCTTTCGCTGAATTGCCGGCGAGGGTGTGTGCCGGCCGGATTAAATCGGCTTGACCACAACGCATGGCCAACTGACTACAGCGCGGACTTGTGCCTGGAGCATCGAACCCGCGATCTGCCTCCATGAACCCACTTTGGGGGCAAAAAGAGACTATTTTCGGGGAAATCGTCCCACTGAGCGCGCAAGAAGGGCCGGGAAGAGTACTTTCCCGGCCCTTCTTCTCTCTGAACGGGGACGACGGGCGTCGAGGCACGCCAACGACATACAAAATAAGGGTGAAAATCCGCCTTTGACACGCCCTGGAACATGCTTGTTACGATAAGATACGGGTTTTTTGGCGCTTTGCCCTGTCTTTCTTGGGATAAAAATGGGAAAAGGTAGCTGCACGCTGAGCGTTCGCGAGGAAAACAAACCACGGCGGTCGGAGACTTGGCCAGAATGAGTACTATGGAAAAAACTGACGCAAAGCAATTGCTAAGCCATTCTCTTCCACCGATGGGACAACGCAATCGGCAGCAGCAACCAGATCCGGCACGCCATCGCCAATGGCCACACCAACTCCAGCCCAGCTGACCATGGATAGATCATTCGACGCGTCACCAATCGCCATAACCTCATTTTGCTGAATGCCTAAGCGGTCCGCGAACCAAGCTAAAGCGGCCCCCTTTGTAGCACCTAAGGGAGTTATTTCCAGGAAGTAGCGCCAGGAGCGAGTGACCTCAGTCCGACCGGAAAAATGGGCCATAAGTGGCGGATAGACTGCGTCACATTCGACCTCGGATCCAATTAATATCACTTTATCGACTAATCTGTTTGCCTTCTCGCTCAAGTTGCTAACTACGGCCAACCTTTTGCCAAAAAAGTTTCGGTTTTGTGCAGGTGATAGCCGGAGTTCTTGCGCATAGATTTCCTGACCAGAAAATAAAACGGGTCCTACATCGTATTCTTGCGCCCATTGTAATATTTCTTCCACGATCATGGAAGAGAGGAGTAGTCTACGCATGGGAACGCCCTTTTCATCTACCACTAGTCCACCATGAAATAGAATCATCGGTACTAACTCACCAATTTCCCGAACAAAGGGTAAAGCTGTTTGGAAGGATCGGCCGGTCGCAATGACAATTTTCGTTCCATTCATAGCCACACGCAGGACTTCTGATTTGGTTAGTGGTGTGATTTGTCCAGTAAAATCAACAAGCGTGCCATCTAAGTCCAGTGCAAGTAGTTTGTAGAGCATTTATCAGCGAGGACCTTTGTCTTTCTAACCGAAATCTGGCGGAAGTGATAGTTCCAAACTTCACTGAGCCAGTATCCGTATCCGTTATTTCAAAGGACACAGCTTTGTGCAGATATTTTGTTTTTTCAACTCCAGGCTGTGCGATTCTATGTTTTTCCGTAAATCAGACGCTAAATGTATATATTCCAGTCTTAAATCAATCCCCAGTACAACAGGATCAAGATGTGTCAACGATGTTGAGGCAATCAGAATTTTCCAAAATTTATTAGCCCAACATAAGGGCAAGATACCAACTGTAACATACTTGCGGATCAGCATCCTTCGGCAGAAAATCTACGTGGTCGGTGAAACATATCTCGCCGATGCCCATGGCCACAGCCTGCCGGCACACCGTCTCCATCGCCATCTCCGAATCCGGCGAAAACCGGCTGTGCAAATGGTAATCCTGCGGGATCAACTTCATATATGAATAGCTTTCCCTTCCACCGCATGGGCTGCTTCCATCAACGCCTCGGAAAGGGTCGGGTGTGCGTGTACATTGCGGGCAATTTCGTTGGCGGTCAATTCCCAGTTCCTGGCCAGAGTCAATTCCGGCAGCAATTCAGTCACCTCCGGGCCGATCATGTGCGCGCCCAGGATCTCGCCGTACCGCTTGTCGGCGATGATCTTCACGAAACCTTGATAGTCCCCTAAGCCCAGCGCTTTGCCGTTCGCCTGAAACGGGAACTTGCCCACATTGATCTCATAACCCCGTTCTTTCGCCTGCGCTTCGGTGAGCCCGAAACTGGCAATTTGCGGCTGCGTGTACGTGGCGTGGGGCATCATTTCGTAATCCAAGACGACAGTTTTGACCCCGGCAATGTTCTCCGCCGCCACAATCCCTTGCGCCTGCGCCACATGAGCCAGCATCACTTTACCCGTCACGTCCCCCACCGCGTAAATGCCCGGGACATTAGTGCGCATCTGATCGTCTATGGTGATATAACCCCGTTCTGTTCGAACGCCTAACGCATCCAAACCGATGCCGTCCGAGTTGGATTGTACCCCGATGGAAACCAACACTTCGCCCGCCGTCAACGTTTCTGTCGTTCCGTCCGGCCCGGCACTGGTCACTCGCGCGCCGTTCTCGTCGGTCTGTAGATTCGTCACTTTGCTGTTGGTGCGCGTCTTGATCTTCTGTTTTCGGAAAGCGCGGGCCAGCTCTTTGCTGATCTCTTCGTCTTCCAGCGGCACTACCCTGGGCAGCATCTCCACGATGGTCACGTCCACGCCGTAATGGTGCCAGATGTAGCCGAACTCGACGCCGATGGCACCGGCGCCGATGATGATGGCCGCTTTGGGCAGCTCTTTCTGCACAATAGCCTGCCGATAAGTGACCACCGTTTTGCCGTCCACT
>WFQT01000286.1 GCA_015486895.1 Anaerolineae bacterium | reverse complement strand
GTATACCCGCAGCAGGGGGATCAAGGTCATTTGCAGGGGGACAACCAGCAGGCCTACCACAATGACAAAGAGAACCTGCCGCCCCGGGAATTCCATCCAGGCGAAGGCATAAGCGGCAAAGGCTGCCACTGTGATCGGGATGAGGGTGGCGGGAATAGAGATCGTCAGGCTGTTGAGAAACGCATGTCCCATACCACCTGCCGTGAGAACTTGGGTATAATTATCCAACTGGAACTGCGTGAAGTTGAATGGATGCTGGAAGACCGTCCACCAGCCAGTACGGAGAACAGCATTCCTGAGCCGGAAAGAACTTATCAGCAATCCTACTGAAGGCAGTGTCCAAACAAAAGCGATGAGGATAACTGTTATGTGCAAAGGGGTACTGGAGAAAATGTGCTTAAGTCTGGCATTCATCGCATAGCCTCCTGCTCCTGAAAGCGGCGGATGTTAATCGCCATGATGGGGATGATCGCCAACAGCAGGATCACAGCAATAGCACTGGCCCGCCCAAAGTTCAGGAAGGAGAACATCTCCTTGTACATACGGTTAGCGATAACCTCGGTGCCACGATTGCCGTTGGTTAAAACGAAGACGATATCGAAAGCTTTAAGTGCACTGATGACTACCGTGGTGGCTACCACTGCAATAGTTGAACTGATCATCGGTATAATGATGCGCCAGAAAACCTGCCATCCGTTGGCACCATCCACTCGCGCTGCCTCTAAAATATCGGTGGGGATGCCCTTGACAGCAGCCGATAGGATAACCATACAAAAGCCCGTCTGCAGCCACACGCCGATGGCGATAAGCGCGAAGTTATTCGTAGCTTTGTTCACCAGCCACGCGATGGGCTCCAGGCCTACACCAGTCAGCATGGCATTCAGCAAGCCAATCTGAGGTACGTTCACCGGCTTATATGCATAGACAAAGCGCCAGATAACGCTGGCGCCCACGAAAGAGATAGCCAAAGGCATAAAGACGAATGACTTAATTACTCCCTCGTAGCGAACCTGGTTGGTGAGTACAGCAATAACCAGCCCCAGACCAACGCTGAGAGCGGTCAGTAGCACTAACCAAAGCAAGTTGTTGCGGAACGCGATATGCATAGCCGGGTTAGTGACGGCGAAAATATAGTTTTCCAGGCCAACGTAGTGTTCGGAACTTGCATCAAGGAAACTGAGGTAAACTGTGTTAAGGGTAGGGTAAACCAGGTAAAAAGTCAATATAATAAGAAGTGGCCCGATGAAAACCCAGGGCCGAAAGCGCTTCTGCGTCTTGTCTGGGAGAATCCCAATCAGGAAGTCCATGACAACATACAACGCAGCTACCCCGCCCACACCTACCAGTATGGCCAGGAGCGTGCTAAGTACCTGGCCTGCATAAGTAGACAAAGATCCCATAATTCCCTACCTCATAAATATCTCTATATCACTTACCTTCTTGCCTCTATCTCATGGCTGAAGTGTTGAGGCAACCCGCCCCTATAGACGGGTTGCCCCTGTGTTTTCTACTATGACGATCACTAATTACTTCTTGTAGGCGTCTACTGCACTAGCCTCGATCGTCTGCAGAACTTTATCCAGATTCTCACCACCAACATAGTCCATCACGCCGGTCCAGAACGTACCCGCGCCAACAGCCGCAGGCATCATGTCAGAGCCGTCGAAGCGGAAAACTTTTGCTCTAGACAGCACTTCGGCCTGTTTACGAATGATGTCGTCAGGATAGACGCTTAGCTTGACGCCTCTGTTGGGCGAGATAAACCCACCTCGAGCGGCCCAGATCTCGGCCGGCTGAGGCGTCGCCAGGTACTTCATAAAGGCCCGGGCTTGCGGCGTATCACGGAGCATGACGGCCACATCGCCAGCACCCAACGCCGGCGTGCCCCATTGCGGGTCAATGGGCGGGAACGGGAAGACGCTATAGTCAGCAGACGTTACACCCTTCGGGAAGAAGCTAGTGATGAAGCTGGCCTGGCGGTGCATGTAGCAGCCGGGCGGGTTGTCGAACAACGGAGCGGGCGAGTCGCCGAAGCCGGTAGTCATCACGCCTTTCGGGCCACCCCAGCAATACTTCGGGTTGAGAACGATCTGGCCGAAGTATTCCCATGCCTTTTTGACAGCCGGGTCGGTCCAGGGGATCTCGTGGTTCACCCACTGGTCATAGACCTTAGGTCCAGCAGAGCGCAGCATGATATCCTCGATCCAGTCAGTACCCGGCCAGCCGCTGGCCGAACCACTCTCCAGACCAACACACCAGGGCGTACCACCATCTGCCACAATCTTGTCCGAGAGGGCAATCATCTCATCCCAGGTAGTCGGCACTTTGTATCCCTTAGCAGCGAACGCTTTGGGATTGTACCATACCAGGCTCTTCAAGGCGCCTTTGACCCAAACACCATAGAGCTTGTTATTATAGCTGCCCAGGTCAATCCAAGACTGAGCGTAGTCTTTTTTAAGCTGATTCATATCCATGAAGGTGTCAATGGGTACCAGAGCGCCCATCTTGGCGAGATCCACCAACAAACCTGGTTGAGGAAGGATTGCGATATCTGGTGGGTTGCCTGCCTTAACGCGCGTGACAAGAACAGTACTCTGCTCTTTTGTTGTCTCAAAGGCCATACCAATACCGGTTTTCTTGGTAAAAGGCGCAACCGCTGCCGAGAAGGATGCAAACTCATCGCCGCCCCACACACCGAGGACAGTCACGGCCCCGCCCGATACGGGTACGGGTACCTTCTTCTCAACTACTTTCGTCACCTGGACAGTTACTGGTACTTGCTTTTCAACTACTTTCGTCACCTGGACAGTTACTGGCACCTGCACCTTCTTCTCGACCACCTTGGGGGTGGGCGTTGCGCAGGCAGCCAAAATCATCGCTACAATGAGGAGCATAGAGATGCCAAAAACTCTTCGTTTCATTTTAGATTCCTCCTTTTTTATTGAACCTGTGTTGAACGAGCGTTGAAACTAAACTTAATCTGTAGATCATACATCTGTGCTGGTGAATCACCTCCTCTCTGTATTACACACCTCAGGGCTTCCAGCGTAGAGAGACTGACGTGGCAAAACTAATAGACTATCAGAAACAAGTGCGTTGAGAAGGGCCTACACATATGAACACCACACCAATATCCTCGCCAAAATGATGCTGTGGTTAGCAAACTGCTCATTTACATAAAAATTAGGGGCAGCCGCCCCACCAAGATCTGGGTTCCAAAAATGACGAAGGTATTGTTCGGACTTACACATTGTGAAATTTCCCCTCGGCTCTCCTCAAGCTTGTGGGGAGGAGAGGATTCCAGACAATTGACATCGCGGCCACAGAAGCTAAATGCACTTGCTTAGAATTATCCTGAACTGTCACGACACCGCCTCTACCGCTTTCACAAACAAGGAACTATCCCAACATTTGTAGAAGTGTACTTTATCTGGAAACGCTTTCACAATATGTAAAACCCTACCTTCTCATGGGGCCATTGGAAGCGCTTCCATAATAGCACATAAAACAATTCTTGTCAAGCTATTTCTGCCCTTATTCCAAGGTAATCACCTCTAAACACTTGAAAGACAGCCGGGGGATTGTTTCGCCGATCTTGACGGCATTGCCGCTTGCAGCAATCAACTTCGGCCAGAGCGTAACCAATCGGACTTTCTAATCAGTCTCCAAGGTTAAGGGGCGGGGAGCTATTTCCGAAGCAGTTGCCATCAGCGGTTGCACACCGCATAACGATGAAAATGCTTTCTGTGCTTTTCTGTGGCTACTTTCAATAGCAGATACCACGCTGCTTACTTGTCATGATGGTACAAGGGTACCATATTGCACATTACTATCACCATATATAATGAGTTATGTGGTGAGTTGATTGTAGGTTGCTCTATGTCGTCGCCAACGTCCCGCTGCAATCAGCTCATATTATTGTCCATAAAGCATGGTACAGCGGTCGTGAGTTACCCAACATCGTTGCTGACATCGCCTTACTACCGCTGTACATTATACCAGGAAACCAAACACACAAAAGACCCTTGCACTACTCCGAGAAGTGGCAAGGGTCTTTTGTGCAAGAGCGTGGCTCCCTTCCACCTATCCCGCGGCGAAGATCAGAGCAGGATTTTCCAGGAGCCAAACCAGCGTTCGTAGGAACGCTGCCCCAGGTGCACCATCCACAATGCGGTGATCGATAGTCAGACTGAGCACCATCTTTGAGCGGGCAGCGATCTGACCGTTGACCAAGGCCACTTCCT
>WFQT01000285.1 GCA_015486895.1 Anaerolineae bacterium | reverse complement strand
TTCTTGCACCATGTACAGGAACTTCACCGGCAAGGTACTAAAGAGTCACGTCTCTTTGCCAAGCTCTTGCCAGGGAAAGCACTTGACAGCTAAGGCATCAAGGCTTAGAATTAGGCTGAAGTCAGCCCCCATAGCTCAGCGGATAGAGCAGCGGACTTCTAATCCGTCGGTCGCAGGTTCGAGTCCTGCTGGGGGCGCAGCGCCTTCAGTATTCCAGCAGGGGCATGGCGTGCTTTTATTAAAGCGATGCCCCTGCTGCTAAGTGCGCCATGATCTCCTCCGGAATTCGCCTCACTACGCCGGCTCGATCAATGCAAACATGATTCGTATAGCCGCTCACCAGCAGTTCATTATCGGCGGCGCGATGCACCTCGTAGTCAAAATGCAACCCCCGGCTCTTCAGTGCTCCCAAGCGTGTCCGCAGACAGATCTCTTCATCGTATTTTGCGGGGATTAAATAGCGCACCCACACTTCTGTCACGGTGAAATAGTAACCGGACTCTTCTACTTTAGCGTAGGGAAAGCCAATAGCCCGCATGTAGCTGCTGCGCCCTTCCTCGAACCAGATAACGTAGCTGCTATGATGCACAATGCCCATGGCATCTGTCTCCGCGTAGCGGACGTGAAAGTTGACCTCGTGTACGAAATCAGGAGTCTTTATCATGACAGTTTATACCCAATTTGGCGCAGGAACGAGGTACGCCAAGCAATGCCATCTTCCTGTTCGACGCCCTGGGGGACGCCACCATCAATGACACCGAGCACGCCCCGCCCAACTTCTGTCTCGGCAATGACGACCTGGGTCAAGTTAGCGCTGGCGGCAAAAATCGTCACCACTTCCGGCACGTGCTGAATTTGCTTCAGCACATTGACCGGGAAAGCATTTTTTAAGAAGATGATGAAGGTGTGACCGGCAGCGATGGCTTTCGCGTTCTTGATTGCTAATGCTTCCATTTCCTCATCGGTGCCGGTATGACGGATCAGCCGGGCCCCGGAAGACTCGCAAAACGCCATCCCGAACTGAATGCCGGGCACAGCGCCTACCAACGCCTCATGGATGTCCTCTACGGTCTTGATAAAATGGCTTTGCCCAAAAATGAAGTTGATCTCCTCCGGTTTTTCGATTGTCACCACTTTCAGTTCCATAACAACCTCCTCGAAAAAATCAGTGAAGCTATCTCTTTGCAACAAGGATTCTCACTACAGAGATTTTCTTGTTGATCTGTTGTTCTTGCACGCAGGTGATGGCCCTTTGCAAGCTGCCTTAGTAGTATAATTGGTTTAACTTTTCCCTTTGACATAATTGCCCGGCGCCTGGCGGCCATTCTGCTCGCGTGCTAGTCGCTGCAAATGCGGCCAGATCTCCACGATTTGCTGGAGCCGGGGGATGGTCATATCAGCCACGCCGTCGGGGTTTGCTTTGCCAACCAGCACGGTGTACATGCCTAATTGCTTTGCCGGTCCTAAGTTACGCGGCAAGTCATCCGCGAGCAAGCACTGCTCCGGCGGCACCCTTACTGTGCGCAACGCCACTTCATAAGCCAAGGGGGCCGGCTTGCTCACGTAATTGAACATAGCAATGTCGATGATCCCATCGAAACAACCGTCTAATCCTAAGCGATCGATAACCCGTTCGGCGTGTTCTCGCGAGGAGTTAGTGAAAATGTAGCGCTGGGCATCCAGCGCCAGGATGGCAGCTCTTAACACTGGATCTGGCTTCAAACTCTCCAATACCCACGGATTGTGCACATAGTGCAAGAACTCCGCCGGGTCGATGCCATAGTTCAAGTACAACCCACGGAAAGTAGTGCCATAGCGGCGTAAATATTCCCGCCTTAGCCGCTCTGCTTCCTCTGCAGAGAGTCCCAAGTGCTTTTCCATCCATTGATGAATAAGCTGGATGACACGCTGCATCACGCCACTCTCCGGAGAATAGAGTGTGTTGTCTAAATCAAATAAAACATGCGTTATTGTATCCGTCAATGCCTACTCCGAAAATAAACATCACGCCTGGTACAGGCGATGCATTCCGCCTACGTAAGCACCAGCAGTGGCTCTAACCTCTAACCTGGCCGAGCCAGAACCAAAAAGCTCATCACTGATTGCACAGATTCCCACGGATTTTTGGTTTATTTAGTCGGTGTAATCCGCGTAATCTGTGGTTCATTTTCTTGCACCGTGTACAGGAACCGGTAAGGTGCTTAAGCGGAAGTCCTTGATTCCGAGTTTTTAGCTGGGAAGGCGTCGCTCATACTGTCCGCGGCACTATTTCTGTCCTTTGTGATGTTGAAACCTGCATGGTGTTTACCTTGTGAATGGCCGCCGGCCAGCCTTTTCCTCAGTCTAGCCGGTAAACCTCACTGAATTTAGTCCGCACGTAATCTATGAAGTACTGAGAGTTAGGACCTTCTCCTGT
>WFQT01000284.1 GCA_015486895.1 Anaerolineae bacterium | reverse complement strand
TTCAGGATGTTCCCTGGCAAATTGAATCCCCGCTAGATACAGTTCTCTGAGCAGCGTGAAAAAGTCATGTTGATCAGGATTCTGCATGACCGGCGCCAGATACTCGAGCTTTGCCTTCCCGGCCAACCGCATCAGGTGAAGGAACAAGTCCTTCTTGTTAGCAAAATACTGGTAAAAACTACCCTTGGCTATGCCAGACTTGGCCACAATACGGTTGATACTGGCTTGGTCGAATGAATGCGCGGCGAATTCCTCGATTGCCACTTCGCAGATCGAGGCACGTTTGTCAGCAGGCAAGTTGAAGAACGTATTTTTTGGCATCACAAAACCCTGCAAAAATGACCTGGTAGTCACATGACCACCAGGTCATATTCTATGACCGAAGAGGGCGCCTGTCAAGTTTCGTTTTCTCTTTTGCGAATAGTCCTGCTTCATGGATAGTACATGATGACACAAGTGAAGTGCCCCCACCCTGACCAGAATAGCAAGGCCAAAACAAGTATGCTATAATGTGTATCAACGGTTAGGAGGGAATCTACATGCCGGCAAACGCTTCAGCAAAAGCGCGTCGACATCATCACGAGAGAGCTTGGATACATGTCTTGTTGAGCGGGTCACTTTTGTTCCTGCTCAGCCTGTTCACTTTAAGGCTCACCGGTAATCCTAATCTTTTCCCCACAGTGGTCATGTTAGGTACTTTTCTGGTGCCGGTCACTTATGTCTCCTTCTTTTACGAACGTCGCCATTTGAGTTCTCTGACATTGCTTAGCTTGGTTTTGGGGTTCGTGTATGGTGGTGTGTTGGGCGTTTCTGCTGCAGCATTATTGGAGCCTTTGTTCATTCATCATCTTGTCCCTTCTACTGCTTTCCTGGTCGGTTTTATTGAGGAACTCGCCAAAATGCTGGGCGTCTTGGTAATTGCCCGGCACATCCAGGAGAAAACGGAGATCAATGGCCTTATTTTGGGAGCGGCCGCCGGCATGGGATTTGCTGCACTGGAAAGCAGCGGCTACGCGTTTACGGTCTTTCTGGCCAGCCGTGGCAGCCTCAACGCCGTCGTGAATATTATGTTGTTGCGGGGCGTTTTATCCCCATTGGGACATGGCACCTGGACCGCGATCTTAGCCGGGGTGTTCTTTCGTGAGAGCAAGAATGGCCATTTCCGTATTACCTTCAACGTTATTAAAGCCTATTTAGTCGTCGTTATTTTGCACGGATTGTGGGACGCGACACCTTCTCTGCTTTCTATATTGCCTGTTACCGGTCTGGATTTCTTCATCGGGGAATCATTGGTTGGTGCTTTGGGTTTGTTTGTTCTCTGGCGGCGCTGGCGTGAAGCGCGACGACAGCAAGCTGCACACTTATATTCTGTACCCCGAGTGTGAGCAATTTATGTTCGGAGGAAACAAGAGGATGAGAAAGGCATGCATGAATACCAGATAGCTTTTCTGCGTAGCCTGGATCTCTTCCCGCACTTGCCGGAAGAGGCAATCAAAGAAATAACGGAGTGTTTTCATATCGTGACCTATCCTAAGCAAGCGACCGCTGTTCTTAGAGAATAGCGAGAGCTATGCTTTTTATATTTTGGCCGTAGGCAGGGTGCAATTGGTCAAATTATCGGCAGAGGGGCATGAACAGACACTGTTTGTCTCGCATCCTCGCCAATTCATCAATGTGATCCCCCTTATCGACGTCAACCCGCACCCGTATTCCGCTCTTTTACGAACTGGATGCTGACCTCAAGCCAATTCAAAGCCGCTATTTAGGTGATCCCGAGGCAGCGCGAAAAGCGGCCGAAGCGCTGGCCCGCCAAGCTTTCGTCAAGGTGTAGCACATGAAACCATCACAAATGACATTGCCCATCGCGACACTCACGCTAAATCCTTGTTTGGATGTCAGTTACGAGTTTCCTACCCTGGTGCCGGACCAAAAGGTACGAGCCGATCATACCCGTTTCGATCCCGGCGGTAACGGCATTAACGTGGGCCGAGCACTGAAGCGGCTGGGCGTGCCGGCAACGAACTGTGTCTTATTAGGCGGAGAAATCGGCCTCTTGGTGGAACGCTTGTTAGCCGGGCAACTGGATAATCTAGTCAGCGTGCGTTTGGCAGGCGAGACCCGTATTAATTGTACCATCCTGGAAAAAGAGCCCCGGGTTCAATATGAGCTGGATGGGAGCGGCCCCGAAGTAAGCCGGGAGCTGTTACAGAATGTGACAGATCGTTTGTTACCGGCTGCGCGGGGTGGATTCGCCGTGCTGACCGGTTCGCTGCCCGCCGGCGTATCAAAGGAAGTCTACGGCAATTTGGTGCAAACGCTCCATCAGCGCCAGTCTCGCGCAGTGGTGGATACGCGCGGGGCTGTATTGAATCACGCGTTAACCTATCACCCATTTCTCATCAAACCGAATCGTTATGAACTGGAGCTCCATTGTGGGCACAAACTACCCACGTTAGACGCCGTTCTCGCCGAAGCGCGTCACCTTCAGGAAGAGAGCGTGACTTATGTTTGCGTTTCACTAGGCGGAGAGGGCGCGATTTTGGTGGGCCCGGAGAACAGTTATCACGCAATAGCACCGCACGTGTCCGTTCGTTCCACCGTTGGCGCCGGAGATGCTTTGGTCGGCGGGTTAGTTGCTGCTTTTGCGCAAGGAAAATCCCCGGCCGAGGCGCTAAGACTGGGCGTTTGCTGTGGCAGTGGCACCGTCTCCAAGCCCGGCACAAAACTCTTCCATCGTGACGATATTGACCGTCTACTACCAAACGTCGAGATTCACACGTTGGATCGTTAACCCTTTTGCTTAGAGGAGAAATTTGCATGATGTTGCCGTCTAAAAAGACGAAAATTGTTTGTACCGTTGGGCCCGCCTCCGAAACCCAACCCGTGTTGGAACGCATGATCGCCAATGGCATGAATGTCGCTCGTCTCAACTTCGCAC
>WFQT01000283.1 GCA_015486895.1 Anaerolineae bacterium | reverse complement strand
CCATTATGCTGGCAAATCGAGCGGCACCTGGCTGAATGTAACCATTGCCGCATCGTCGTTGATACATTGCAAAAGACCATTTTCTTTTACCGCGCCTTAGAGGCCCCGGAAATACCGGCGTCAGTACACCACCACCTATGTCAATGCCTACAGATCGATCTCCCTCCAAAGCAAGAAGATACAAAACAGCAATAAGCCAAGAGCCCAGCAAAAATCGCGGGCCCCACAAAAGCTAAGTCGGCCAACGCTGGCATGGCGTTCATTCCACAAAACGGAACTTAAACAGCGCCCAGAACGCATGGAGACCATCTCGCCAGGGGTGGATTTTCTTCCCTTCCTCAAAATCGCGCCCGCTGTAAGTGATAGGCACCTCAAAGAGACGATAGCCACGCTTGAGTACCTTGGCAGTGATCTCCGGCTCAAAGTCGAATTTATTGCTGCGGATAGTGATGTCGCTGAAAACATCCGCTCGAAACATCTTGTAGCAAGTTTCCATATCGGTCAAAATCGTATCGTAAAGAGCATTGGTGACAAGGGTCAAGAACTTATTCCCTAAAAAGTGCAGAAAAAGAAAAGCTCGATGCGGCCCTAAAAAGCGGGATCCATAGACCACATCGGCTTGGCCGTTCAAAATTGGCTTCATCAAAATCGGGTAGTCCTCCGGATCGTACTCTAAATCGGCATCCTGAATCACCACCAGATCACCCTTAATTTTACTCAGGCCGGTGCGCACGGCAGCGCCTTTACCCTGATTCTTCTCGTGGAAATAGACCTCTACGTTTTCGTCACTAATCGCCGCCAAAAGGTCACGCGTACCATCTGTGGAACCGTCATCGACAGCAATAATTTGCTTCTCCACCCCAATGTTCGCTTCTTGTACCCGTCTTATGACCTGTAAGATGGTCTCTTTTTCATTATAGGCAGGTATAATCACCGAGAGCTTCACTTTTCTGTTACCTCCAGCCATCAACTTGTGAGGGATTGCGTATTCTTATCTTTCCAGACCACAACGCTTTCTATCATTTCGCGCGCGTTCTGCTGGCCGGTAATGCTGTTACTGCCTAACATAGCCGACAGCTCCGTCAACCGTTCCTCACCATGCAGGAAACGCACACCAGTAGTCATACGGCCACCTCGGCTCTCCTTTTCCACCTGCAAGTGAACATCTCCAAAGGCAGCTAATTGCGGAAGATGAGTCACACAGAGCACCTGGTGATTCTGAGCAACACGCCACAATTTTTCGCCCACCACCCGGCCCACACGTCCGCCAATTCCCACGTCGATCTCGTCGAAAATTAGAATTGGCACCTCATCGACCCGGCTGAGCACCGTCTTCAAGGCCAACATCAACCGGGCAGTCTCGCCACCGGAGGCCACGCGGGAGAGTGGACGCAACGGTTCCCCCGGATTAGTTGCTACCATGAACTCTACCCGGTCCAGGCCGGTAGCATCAAAAGCCAAACGGCGTTCTCCCACCGGAGCGCCGTCCGCCGTCTCAATTTGCCGGATAGCCACGGCGAAACGGGTATCCCCCATGCGCAACGCGTCCAACTCTGCCTCCACCTGCTGGGATAGCTGCTCCCCGGCCTCCCGGCGACGCTGCGACATGGCTGCACCCAAACGGCCAATCTCCGTAAGAAGTTGCACCTCCTCAGCTTCCAAGTGATCGATCTGCTCATCGGCGTTCTGTAAGGCAGCCAGCTTGGCGGCTGCCTCTTCGCCAAAAGCAATCACATCCTCAATCGTATCACCGTACTTCCGCTTCAGATTATGCAGCAGCGCCAATCGCTCTTCCACTTCAGCCAGGCGAGCGGGGCTATACTCCACCCCTTCTAAGTAGCTCAACAGCGCGACGCTCAACTCATGAGCTTGTTCCACCAACAAGTCCGCCTGCTCCGCCATCTGGGCAATTTCAGGGTCGAAGGGCGCTACTTTGCCCATTTGATGTGCTGCTTCCCCTAACAAATCACCGGCCCCGGGGAGATCTCCTTCCTCGCCTGACAGCGCCATCCGACTACTTTGCAAGCTGCTAATGATCTGCTCAGCGTGGGTGAGCCGCTGCCGCTCCAGGAGCAATGATTCTTCCTCTCCCGGCTGCAGGTAAGAAGCCTGGATTTCGTTCACCTGGTAAGCGAGCAAATCAATCATTTGGACACGCTGGCGCTGGCCCTGTCGCCACGCCTGGCGGTCGCGACGAACCGCTTCCACGCGACGCACAAGATCGTGCATCTGCTGCCGTTCTGCTTCTAACCCGGCGTAATGATCCAAGAGGTTAATATGCTCTTTAACCCGCAACAAGGTCAAGTGATCACCCTGACCGTGGATATCCACCAGTCGCTGACTAAGACGTCGCACGATATCCAACGAAACAGCACGGCCATTGACGCGGGCAATGTTGCGGCCATTAGAGCGCAGCTCCCGGCTGAGTAGCAATTCACCTTCCTCGCCCTCCAGCCCTTCCGCGATTAGTAGTTCGCTAATCGCTGCCATCACCGGGCCTGAGAGGGAAAAAGTGGCTTCTACGACAGCCCGCTGGCTGCCGGAGCGAAGCCATTCTGGCACGGCACGAGCGCCCAAAACGGCGTTTACGGCATCCACGATGATGGACTTACCAGCACCGGTCTCGCCAGTAACCACGTTGAAGTGAGGATGAAAGCGCACGTCCAGCCGCTCAATGATAGCAAAATTTTCCACATGCAGATCAACCAGCACAGCCTATGCCTCCGTCTCCAACCCCTGTTGCCGCCAAAGCCAGTTCATGCGCCTCCATGCTTCCCCCAACGGCAAAGTGGCTCTTCAGGGTAAGGAAACAATCTCCCCGGCGACAGATAAACGACATGGCTCCATAGGCCACCTGTAGGGCCTCTGCAGTCAGCGCCCGGTAGCTATTCTCGATCGCCCTACGCCCGGCAAAAAGTTCAAAGACCGAGGACAAATCAGTCATCCCTCCGCGTCATACCTCTCATTGGGAACCTTCCGTAGTCTTGTGCACAAAATGCAAGCAACAATAAGTTCACTCCATTATACCGAAGGAAAGAGAGTTAAGCCAATAGTCCTCCGTAAACAGTGCCCCCGGCGCGGGTCGGTCCATTGAACGCCTACAGATATCGCCGCTTGCATATAGAACTCTTTGTCTGAGTAAAGCAAGGCAATGCCTTGCTCTACCCTTTTCGTTGCTGGCTACTTGTACTATAATCGGCACGGGACAGCATGAGAATAATTGTCCCTTGTAACTCAAAAATCTCCCGATTAAACAGGTAAACTGGAGCCTGGCGAAAATGACGTTTTAGGATCGACCTAACTATCTTTACCACGAATTAACACAGATTTTTCTTTGCTTTCCAACCTGAACCTGTGGAATTCTGCTTTTCCTGTGGCTAAAATAAAAACGCCAGAGTCCAGCAAGTAAGGAGTAAATTCATGGAGCAGCAGCGAGACGAAAGCCAGCTACCGGACAGCCGGGGGTTCTTCGGTCCCTATGGCGGCCAGTTCGTACCGGAGACCTTGATGCCGGCACTGCAGGAACTGGAAACAACATACAACGAAGCACAGGCTGACACATCTTTCCAGCAGGAATTAGAAATGCTTCTTCGCACCTACGTGGGCCGGCCAACCCCAATCACTTACGCCAAACGGCTAAGCGACGCCTTAGGCGGTGCCCAAATTTACTTAAAGAGGGAAGACCTGGCCCATTCCGGCGCCCACAAGATTAACAACGCCTTGGGACAGGCACTATTAGCCCGGCGCATGGGCAAACAGCGCCTCATTGCCGAAACTGGCGCCGGGCAACATGGTGTCGCCACCGCCACCGCAGCTGCTCTCCTGGGACTGCAAGCCGTCATCTACATGGGAACGGTGGACATGGCCCGGCAGAAGCCCAACGTGTTCCGCATGCAGCTATTAGGCGCTGAAGTGCGACCGGTGGAAAGCGGTAGCCGTACTCTAAAGGACGCTATCAACGAGGCTATCCGTGATTGGGTAACCAATGTACGCACGTCATATTACCTGTTAGGCTCGGCATTAGGACCACACCCTTATCCACGCATGGTGCGAAACCTCCAGTCCGTCATCGGGCGGGAAGCCCGCGAGCAAATGCTGGCAGCAGACGGTCCCGGACGCTGGCCGGATACCATCATTGCCTGTGTTGGGGGCGGCTCCAATAGCATAGGCATCTTCTATCCCTTCTTAGACACATCAAGCCAGATGATCGGCGTAGAGGCAGGTGGCTTAGGCATCGCCGGCGGGCAGCACGCTGCCCGTTTCGCTGACCCAAAGCAAGGCCGGCCAGGAGTTTTGCACGGTACATACTCCTACCTGCTACAAGACGAGGATGGCCAGATTGCCTTAACACACAGCATCAGCGCCGGCTTGGATTACGCCAGCATAGGCCCGGAGCACGCCTACCTGCGGGATCAGGGTCGGGTGACCTACACTTATGCCACAGACGACGCCGCGTTGGACGCCTTCTTGCAGCTCAGCGAGTTAGAGGGCATCATCCCAGCACTGGAGTCAGCCCACGCGGTTGCGGAGGCCATTCGCTTAGCCCCAACCATGTCCCCGGAGCAAATTATCCTCATCAATCTTAGCGGCCGGGGAGATAAAGACCTGGATAGCGTCATGCAAGCTTTGCGCCAACGCGAGGAGGAAAAACATGAATCATCATAATGGAGAGCGTGTTGCTGCCGCTTTTGCAACCTTCCGCGGCCAACCTACGGCTGCTTTCATGCCTTACTGGCCTTTAGGCTATCCGACTTTGGACGCTTCGGTGGCAATTGTGAGTGCCCTGGCCGCGGCGGGGGCCGATCTTTTAGAATTAGGCTTACCTTTCTCCGACCCATTGGCCGATGGTCCCACCATACAGGCCGCCACCCAACAAGCGTTAGCGAACGGCATGAACAGCCGACGCGCCTTCGACTTGATACGGGAAATCCGTCACCGCGGCGTAAAGCAGCCTCTTCTGCTCATGGGCTATTACAACCCGATATTAGCCTACGGTACGGAGAAGTTCTGCCGGAATGCAACAGCAGCCGGGGTTGATGGCTTCATTATACCCGACCTGCCACCGGAAGCAGCCGGCCCATTGGCCAGCACCGCGGCGGATCTCGGCTTAGCTATGAATTTCCTGTTAGCGCCCAATTCGACAGCAGAGCGGATCCGTTTGGCGGCAAAAGCTACAACCGGCTTTCTCTACCTGGTTTCAGTAACCGGCATAACCGGAGCACGAGAAGGGGTACCCTCCGATTTAGCGGCATTTGTAGCCCAGGTACGAAAAGAGACGACCTCGCCGTTAGCCGTAGGGTTCGGTGTCAGCCGGCCACAGCAAGCCGCGGCCATTGCAAGCATCGTGGAAGGCGTCATTGTCGGCAGCGCTTTAGTACGCTTAGGCGTTGGAGAAGGAGCCTTGGCTAAAGTTGTCGACTTAGCGCGCTCCCTATCCGAGGCCACAAAAGGAGCATTGCCAGCGTGAGCAAAGCGCCAAACGCCGAGATTATCATCGTCGGTGCCGGGCCAGCCGGTTCGACATTAGCCCGGGAATTAGCCCGTCGCGGCCGCGATGTCCTCCTGTTGGAACGTAGCCATTTCCCCCGGCCAAAGACGTGCGGCGACGGATTAACGCCGCGAGCCGTCGCCGTCATGCAACGCTTGGGTATAGAAAATGCCGTGCAAGCTGCCGGCGCTTTTCGTGTAGAACAAGCAGCATTAGTGGGGCCGCGAGGGGAATTCATGCGCATGCCTTTCCATGGCCTGACAGACAATTTGCCGGGATACGGCTATGTGCTGCCCCGACTTATCCTTGACGACTTGCTGCGCCGAGCCGCTCAGAATGAAGGAGCCAGGCTGCAACAAGAAACCAAAGTGGTAGGCCCGCTATTCGACGACCACAAGCGGGTGTCAGGCGTAGAAATGTTACAAAACGGCCACCTGCGAGAAGCCAGGGCACCGCTGACCGTTTTAGCTACCGGCGTTAGCTTACCGCTGCTAAAGGCATTTGGTTTCTTGCAAGCATTGCCGCCGGTAGTACGGGCAATACGAGGTTACTGGCAGGACATAGCTGACTTGATACCGCAGTTGGAGTTCTACTTCACTGTGCTGAACTGGCTTCCCGGCTATGCCTGGCTCTTTCCCACTGGTGAGGGGCAGGCGAATATCGGTCTGGGTGTCTTTCCCCAAACGTTGCGCCTCGCCAGCAGACTGAACGTGCGGGCACTTCTAGAACACTTTCTGACCATGGAATCATCTTTGCACGATCGCCTCAAAGGAGCAACACTGATCGGGAAGCTGGCCGGGTATCCACTACGCACCGACTTCCCAGCTATGCCACTAAGCCGGCCCGGCTGCACAGTGGTAGGTGAGGCAGCCGGCTTAGTGAACCCTATCACTGGCGAGGGAATCGATCTAGCCATGGAGAGCGGAGAACTGGCAGCACAGGTATTGGCCCCCACGCTGCGCCATCGCCGGCTATTGGATGTAGGGGTACAATTCTATGCCGCCCAACTTCGTTGGCGCTACGAGCTTCTCTTCAAAGGGCTACGCATCCTGTTGCGGAGGGCAATGGTGCCGCGAGCCCTTTCCAGGATCATCCGCCAGGGAAATCGCCACCCGGCCTTGGCAAAGCAGATTGCCGGTATAAACTTAGGGGTAACTTCCCCCTACACGGCATTTTTGCCCTCGACTCGCTATTATCTGCGCAAGTAAGGAAGGTGCGCTTTCAACGAGAGAGAAAACGAAAAACGACTCTTTGAATTGCACATAGGAATCATCGGCTTGGGACTCATGGGGGGCTCGCTGGCCCGGGCCCTGCGCCAGGCGTATCCACGAATGACTATTTATGGTCTGGATCGCAACCGAGAAACAGTGCGCCAGGCTGCGCGCGCCGGTGTGATCAACGCCGGTTCCACAACCTGGGATAGTTTCCCCGGCGCTGATTTCCTCATTTTGGCTTTGCCGGTGCGGGCGATCATGTGCTTCTTGCAAGAGATCGGTCCGACTTTAGCGCCGGGCACTTTAGTAATGGATTTGGGCAGCACCAAGCGGGATATTTGCCGCGCTCTGAGGACTCTACCCGCCGGGGTGGAGGCAATGGGGGGGCATCCCATGTGCGGCAAGGAACAAGCGGGGTGGGAAGCCAGTGAGGAAACCCTTTTCCACCACACGACTTTCGTGCTCTGCCCCTTGGAGCGCACTACACCATGGGCATTGAGCGTGGCGCGGGAGCTAATTACGACGGTAGGAGCACGACCACTGCGCTTGACGGCAGCTCGCCATGACCGGCTGGTAGCTACCATTAGCCATTTGCCTTACTTAGCCGCCTCAGCTCTTCTCGCTACCGCCGACAAGGTTGGCAGAGAGGACCCACTCCTATGGGAGGTGGCAGCTAACGGCTTCCGGGATACCTCCCGCTTAGCCAGCAGCAACGTGACCATGTCAATCGACATCTTGCTGACCAATATAGAGCCCGTATTAGCACTGTTAGAACAGTACGAAGATGCGTTGGAGCAACTGAAATCGGCATTGCAGTCCGGCAACGAGGAAGCGTTGCGCTCGCTCCTAAACGCCATCCGCTTGCGGCGCAACTGGTATGTGGAACGGCAACAATTCATGCGCGGCCTGGAAGATTGGCAGGACAGTAGTGAGGAGCGATCTTGACAATGCTGACTGCGCGCCCCAAGGCAATTCTCTTCGACTTAGGCGGCACCTTGCTGGACTGTAGCCGCCGCCAACCTGCCCTACACTTGGACGTACCACTGTAGGGCAAAAGAGAACGTTTTTCGGCGACTGGAAGTCGCCGCAGGACAACTAATGACACGCAACTTGCTGCCTTATTTTTCCAGGTCCTCAGTGGTCATTTCGACAAGCTCATTGCTATCTTCTAACAAGACGGTAAAAGTCTCTTTCAAAGCCTGGACATATTTCACTTTGCCCTGCCCCTGCTTAGTGCGCACACGGCTGCCCACCCGGGGAATATCCTTACTCAACTCTTTATACGTATCCGCCTCATAGGCCAGGCAGCAGAGCAACTTGCCGCATACGCCAGTGATCTCCGATGGGTTCAACGGCAAGTTTTGCAGCTTGGCAATTTTGATGGAAACATGCTCAAAGTCTCGCTTCCAACGGCTACAACACAACTCCCGGCCACACCGGCCAATGCCCCCTAAAAGTTTCGTCTCATCTCGCTCGCCAATTTGTCGCATCTCAATGCGAGTGTGGAAGACCCGTGCCAGATCCTTCACCAAAGCCCGGAAATCCACCCGCTTGTCGGCAGTGAAGTAGATCGTCAAATAACCACCATCAAAGTTATAAGAAGCAGACACCAACTTCATCCGCAGGTTATGCTTTTTCACCCACACTTTTGTCTCCTGAAGCGCCTCCGCCTCCTTGTGGGCATATTGATCCTTGCTCACCAAATCCCAACTATTGGCAATACGCACTACGCGTTTCAATTGGCCAGGAATATCCTTTTCCGAAACTTCTCTGATGGGTGTCATCACCTGTCCCACGTGAAATCCTTTACTGGTGTCAACAACGACGTACTCGCCGACGGTCGGAGAATTCTCTTCCACAGCGAAGTCATATATCTTGGCGGCCAGGGCAAACTGCACCCCAACGACTCGAACCATTCTGCCTCCTTATGAAAACCAGGGCTTTGCCCCTTCTCTTAGCTAAAAAGTTGTCCGGCGCAACCGCGGCAACCGCAAGAACAACGATTCCAGCGCCAACAACATATTGACATGCTCTTCAAAGTAACGCTGCGTCCGGTGGACTCGGACCAGCGCCTGCCGCAATTGCACAACGGACAGCGCCTCTGCTAACGGCGTTAACTGGTCCAATAAGCTAACATTGATAAGCCGATCTGTCAACTGGTAATGTAAAAGGAGCAAGTCGCGCCATACACTTGCCCAGACAGTGAGCACCTGACTGGCCTGGTGGCTATCCCCCGCCAACCGTTTCGCTGCTTGCAGCCGCTGCCAGCGATTCGCTGTATAAATCAGCTCCACGAGATCTCGCGCCTGCTGCAAGCGACGGGGCAAAAGCGTATCATCATGGGCAGCCTGCCAGGCCCAGCCGATGCGACCATCAGCCAGGCCGGCAATCTGGGATGCACGATCCGGCGGCACCGACCACTGCAGCAGCGCCTCCTCAATGACCTGGCGGGAGAGTGGCCGCAGCCGATAGACCTGGCAACGGGAGACGATGGTAGGTAGCAACGCTGCCGCCGTAGGGGCGGTCAGAATAAAAATGGCATGGGCTGGTGGCTCTTCTAATGTTTTCAGCAACGCGTTGGCCGCCGCCGGTTGCACCAGATGCATGTCCGGGAAAATGAATAGCTTGAAGCGCCCTTCCACCGGCCGGCGGGCAACATCTGCCTCCACAGCGCGCACTTGATCCACTTTTAGGATCCCCCCGTCTGCCGGGACAACCCATAAATCCGGGTGGCGATTCTGTTGCACCAGGCGACAAGCCCGGCAAACGCCGCAAGGAGGCGTATCCGAAGTGCAGAGTAACGCCTGCGCCAGCGCCCGCCCTAATGTCTGTTTACCAATGTGCGCCGGCCCGGTGAACAGATAAGCGTGCGCCAGCCGGCCGCGTTCAATCTGATTTTGCAGCCGCTGCACAGCCCAATCGTGCCCCACAACAAGCCAGGTTGATTTCGATCCTTTTTGCTCCATGACACCATTCTACCACAGAGAGCTCAAGGTGTTAAGAAATCCAGGCGCTGCCTTCCCGCCAGAGGCGCCATAGTTAGATGCTGAAAAAATACCCTTGACAAAGGGGGAAGCATCATCTATAATAACTTGGAGTCTGGCGGAAATGACGTTTCCAGGTCAGTACCTTGACAGTGAAATTCTTGTGCACGGTGCAAGAAAATGAACCACCATCTGTCAAGGGGACATGCCCTACACGCCCACGCCCGGTTCAGTAGGCGGTAGCCCGCATCTAAAGCCGAATTTCATTCGGTGATCGTGCTCCACCGCCGCACCGCTCCCAACTCGGTTAGGGCACACCCAAATAAAACCGCCAGAGTCCATAGTTATTCGACCAATTAAATTACAAAAACTATGCGGCTTCTAACGTGCAGGAGCGACAATGATGACGTCCAGCACCCCATATCCCAAATATCTTCACATTCAACAAACGCTTCGTAGCCAGATATTAAAAGGGTATTACGCTCCGGGAGCCCGCTTCCCTACTGAGGGAGTGTTGGCCCGGCAGTTCAACGTCAGCCGGGGCACTGTAGTACGGGCCATCCACACCCTCGAACAAGAAGGATTACTTTACCGCCAGCAGGGACGGGGCACCTTTGTCTCTCTACCAGAGTACCGCGCTCTTTCTTTTCGCCTCAGCGCGGCGCCACCGGCGACTTCTACCGACGGCATCCAGGTCAAGCTGTTAGACAAAGATGCTATTTTCCCACCGCCGGATGTTGCCAGACGCCTACACGTAAGCTTCCACCAGTCCGTAATTAAACTTGTGCACTTGCAATTGCAAGACGGCGTCCCTGTAGCCCACGAAATCCGCTATTTACCCCAGGCACTCTGCCCGCAGTTGCTTCAGGAGGATACGGAGAACCAATCAGTACACACGCTGTTAGTGGGGAAATACGGCATCCCCCTGCTCAAAGCAGTATACAGTATTGAGGCTATTGCCTTTGGGGAAAAGGAGGCCAGGCTGCTTTCCACGACTAAAGGCACCCTCGGCTTTCTAGTGGAGCGGCTTACCTATACCAGCGACCAACAACCTGCAGTTCTTTTTCGACAGATCCGCGTAGGGAGGCGTTACACGTTCAACGCCGAGGTCATCACCGACATCTAACCCCGGCATAGCAGCACCAAAAGCAAAGCAGGGGCATGATCGCACAGCAATCTTCCGTTAGAAGTTCAACTTCTGCGAGAAGTTGAACTTCTAAACAAGGTACAGGAAAGGAGATCAATATCATGGGAAAGAAAGTTTCAGGCCCGCGGGTGGTGCATCCCCCCCGGGGGACCGAGTTACATTGCAAAGGATGGTTGCAAGAGGCAGCGTACCGCATGATCCAGCACAACCTGGATCCAGAGGTCGCCGGTGACCCGGACAACCTGATCGTTTACGGCGGCCGGGGCAAAGCGGCCCGCAATTGGGAATCCTTCGACGCCATTTTGCGCACCCTGAGAGAACTGGAGAACGACGAAACGCTGCTTGTCCAGTCCGGAAAACCGGTGGCAGTTTTCAAAACGCACCCGGACGCGCCGCGAGTGCTCATAGCTAACTCCAACTTAGTGCCGAAGTGGGCCACTTGGGAAGTTTTTGACGAGCTGGATCGCAAAGGGCTCATCATGTACGGTCAGATGACCGCCGGGTCCTGGATTTACATTGGAACCCAAGGCATTTTGCAGGGAACTTACGAGACGTTAGGCGCGGCGGCCCGAAAGGAAGGGTGGCCCAGCCTGAAAGGCAAGTTCGTGCTCACTGCCGGGTTGGGAGAAATGGGCGGAGCGCAACCGTTAGCTATCGCCATGAACGACGGAGTCGGCCTGATCGTGGAAGTGGATCCTAAGAGAGCACAGCGGCGGCTGAAAACACGTTATGTGGACGAGGTAGTCGCCGACCTGGACGAAGCGCTGCGTAAAGTGGAAGCGCACAAAGCTGCCGGGGAGGGCTGGTCCATCGGTTTGATCGGCAATGCCGCCGATGTATATCCGGAGTTAGTGCGCCGGGGGATCACGCCGGATATTGTTACAGATCAAACGCCGGCCCACGATCCAAGCATGTACGTGCCCAGCGGGCTCAGTGTGAAAGAAGCAGGCGAACTACGGCAAACGGATAGGGAGCAATACGTCCGTTTAGCCACGGAATCCATGGTCGTGCACGTTCAAGCCATCTTAGAGATGCAGAAACTGGGTGCTGTAGCTTTCGATTACGGCAATAACTTGCGCCAGCAAGCATACAACATGGGCGTCAAAGACGCTTTCAACTACCCCGGCTTCGTGCCCGCTTACATCCGGCCCCTTTTCTGCGAAGGAAGAGGCCCGTTCCGCTGGGTAGCCCTTTCCGGTGATCCGGAGGACATCTACGTGACCGACCGTATCATCATGGACCTGTTCCCAGAGAATGAACACCTGGTGCGCTGGATCAAGTTAGCGGAAAAGAGAGTTGCCTGGCAAGGGTTACCCTCCCGCATTTGCTGGTTAAACTATGGCGAACGGGCTAAGGCAGGCTTAGCTTTCAACGACGCCGTGGCGCGCGGTGAGATCAAGGCACCCATCGTTATTGGCCGAGACCACTTAGATGCCGGGTCCGTAGCTTCCCCGAATCGAGAGACGGAGAGCATGCTGGACGGCTCCGATGCCATTGCTGACTGGCCCATTTTGAATGCACTGCTCAATGCCGTTGGCGGCGCTACGTGGATTAGCTTTCACCACGGCGGTGGCGTAGGAATGGGTTACAGCCTCCATGCCGGCATGGTCATCGTCGCCGATGGCACACCGGAGGCAGCAAAGCGTTTGGAACGCGTGCTAACGACTGATCCAGGCATAGGTGTGGTCCGCCACGCCGACGCCGGCTATCCAGAGGCCATCAAGTTTGCCAAGGAGCACAACATCAAGATGCCCATGCTGAAATAAGGCACACCGTAAGCACCAGTAGAAGTAGACTGGCCGCGAGCCGAATCATCCGTGCCGGCCCAAAAGCGCAGCCAGCTCATGGCCGCCTCGTCATCGCCTACGCACAGCTTGAGGGCGTACTTCTAGACTGTACTAATGCCTGGCTATCACTGCCGGCCTCGTTCAATCTTGCGCTGTATCTCTTCCGGCCAGCGGGTGATGTCTTCCGAGGGATAAATCTGTAGTTCGGGGCCGTTCATGTTCAACATGTCCTCAGTGCGACAGTGCAGGATTTTCCGCGCCACGGCCAGCCCACTGGCGGTAACACCGGCGACCCCGTGGCTGAGGGTGCTAGCCCCACACATGAATAGGCCGTCAATTTCAGTCTGAACGGGAAACGATCCCGGGCCTACTTGCTGGCGGCTCTTGGCGATGCCATACAAACTGCCGCGGGTGGTGTTGATATAATGTTCGTTGGTCAGTGGCGTGCCCAGGCTCCAAAAAACCACGTGCTTGCTGATGCCTGGAACCCGGCGCTCCAATGCCTGAAACATTCGCCAGGCAAAATTCTCTTTTAGTGCTTCGTAATCCGCCGAACGCGCGCCCGTCCTCTCCCCTGCCCAACGAGCAAAGGCATCATAGCCGACAAAAGTGAAAGCCTCGCAAGTGTGGTGCCCGCTGTGCATTTTGGACGGATCTTTCAGGGTCGTGACGGTCAGAAACATGGCCGGGGGCACCTCAGCCTCCAGCACTGCGGATGTCAATCCCTGACGGTAGATTGCATCTACATCTTCATGGTCGTAGAACCAGTAATTACCAGAGTCCAACCCGGCGGCGCGCAGGTCCATATCCACAGCGAAGAACAGGCTCAGCGCCGAGACGGAGTAGGTGACCCGGTCTAACTTTTTACGCAGGTGACCAGTGAGGTGTTCGCGGCCGACGAGCTTGCCAAACGTCACTTCCGGGTCGGCGTTGCTGACCACATACTGCGAGCGTATTTCCGTTCCGTCCGCCAGCGCCACGCCGACGGCCCGGCCGTCTTCCAGCAGGATGCGACTGACATCAGTGTCAAGGCGAATCTCGCCGCCGGCCCGTTTCAGCGCCCGCACAAAAGCCCGGGGGATGGCAAATCCACCGCCTCTAGGAAAATAACCACCGTTGAAGTAATGGTGGGTGATCCCAGCGTGAACAAAGGCTGACACCTGCGATGGAGGCATACCGTGATCCCCCGACTGCCCGGAGAGAATTGCTTTCAGATGTGTATCAGAAACGAAGCGATCGATTAAATCCTGCCCGGTGCGCCTGCTCCATTGCAGTATTGACAACGCACCTCCAGCCGCTTTGGCCGCGCTCCCAACGCCCTTCACGCGGCCCAACTGGCCGAGGCTTTCCATCAGGCCATCGATAGCATTGAGGTAACCATCGATGCCCACCGCTTCGTGGGGAAAGCGTTCCTTGAGGCGGGTGGCGAAGTTCTCCTTGCCCTTAGGGATATCAAAACGTTCATCACCGACGACGATATGATCGAATCCATCAGGGTTCAGCTCGCAAAACTCCAAGTCCCGGGAAACGCCCAACCCTTCGTAGATGCGACGCAGGCTCCCCCCGGGTTGCAATTCGCCGATGTAATGTACCCCCGGGCTAAAACGGTAGCCCTGGAGGGTGAAGGATTGGGTCCAGCCGCCGGGGACTTCGTGTCGCTCGCACACCAATACTTTCATCCCAGCCTGCGCCAAAGGAACAGCCGCGGCCAAACCGCCCGCACCGGAGCCAATGACAATAACATCATAGTCTGCATTCACGATTACTGCCTCCCACTCCATGTCTTCTCGATAAGTTGGGGAGACGCCATTCTTGGCCACCAACAGTCCCCCCGAGGGGATGCTGCGCGAAAACCGAGGCTCTTGGGCCTACGGCCAGCACCCATATCAGCACTCGCTTTGAATGGTGGCATTGCCATTGGGTTTCCCGTCAAGCTTTTTCCTCCGGCTGAAATAAGCTAATGCTTCCTCATGCTTGCCATCCATGATCACTTGCACCATCTTGCCCCCCGTGGCTGATGGTACATGGATGACCTTCAGGTAATATGCCAGATCGGCATCTCGCGGTGAGACTGTTGCTAACTGATTATCAGTGCTGAGGAGAAAGGCCTCGTTGAAAACATTGCCCTCCTCGTCGGGGTAAAGGGAAAGCGGCACAATGCGCGCCTCTACTAAATCCTGGAAGAAATGGGTCCCGTAAGAGACTTCCGGCGTGCCTTGAGCTGACTTGCGCGCGATTTCAATGAGCATCTTAGTGTTGAAAATATCGGCGTAAGTGACTTTCACACCTAAATCAATGTTGGAGCTACCCCAACGTCCCGGTCCCATGAGGATAAAGTTTTTCCCCTCTAACTGCTTGTTCAAGCGACCAACGGCCCGGGCTAATTGTGCTTTCACGGGGTACGGCGCCTCCTGGTAACGGAGCGGGTCCACGTAAACGATATACTCAATATCCGTAACGATAGCATTGGGCACCAGCTTGTGGGCAGAAAATAGTTGCTGTGCTTTGGAAATACCCTCAGCAACGCGAATCTCTCCTTGTGCTTCGCTGCTGACCAATGGCCGGCACTGCAGTAAATGCAACCGGAAGGCGGGCTTGGGGCGACTGAGAATGATATCCACGGCAAACTCGGTATCCACGTCATAGCCAAAATGGCGCTTCAACTTGTCCAGCATGGCTCGCATTAAGCGAGGAAAATCGGTGTCGCGGAGCAAGTTGTCGAAAGTCAAGACAATTTGCTCCGGCGAAAAGGTGCCGCCGACAGCATACAGAGGTTGAATGTAGTCACCTTCATCAACAGATGCTACGTAACGCAACCCTGGGTAGTCAGGGCGCAGCACCTTAGCTACCGACACTGTGCGGAATTCATTTCGCTCCAAATCAATAACATCCATGAAGTGCTGAGCGTAGCGGCGGATGTCGGAAGCGGTCCTTTCTGGGCGCAAGGTTGCATGGCTCAAGGCAACCATACGGGGGTAATCATTGGCAACCCGCTCCACGGCGCGGGTACCAATGCCGGAGACTACGCGCAACAGCCCCGCCGCGGGGTCTATTTTCGGCGTCCAGCGGAAAGGATTGTGGCTAAAGGCGACACCGGCTAACGCAGGGAAGAAGAAATGCCGGTAGCGCTCTCCTTCCACTTTTTGCAGCAAAATGGCCATCCGTTCATCATAATCGATCAGGCCCATGTGGCGGCGGTAGAAAATGGCGTTAGGGCCCATGACACCAGCATAAACCAGGGCAATGGCCTGTAGTAAAGCGTGTAAGTTCTCTTCCAAGTTTCCCTGGTTAGGACAAAAATAGCTGTCATATTTACCAGCAAAAACAGTGCCCAAACTGTCCTCCAACAAGCTAGAGGAACGTACTATGAGGGGCTGGTCGCCTATCTTTTCCAATAAATCGAGCAGACGATCCACCACACCATCGGGGAATTTCCCCTGTAAGAAGCGCTCTTGTATCTGGGGATACTCTTCCTCTACCACCTCACGAGACTTATATTTCTGGTTTACGGTATCTAAAAGGCCGTTTATGGTCAGAAAGTCGTAAAAGACATCAGCTCCGATGAAGTAGGATTCCGGGATATCAAGGTGCTCCCGGAGAGGGAACTGATCTGCCGGGTCTTCTTGCTGTAGGATTTTCCAGGCCAACATCATACCGGCCGCCTTGCCACCGATTTTGCCCCGGCCAATGCGCCGGCTGCGAATAGCTCTCAGATCTTCTATGGTGAAGAACTTCTTAGCAACGCCTACGAAGTTGAGTTGGTCGCTGATCATACTCTTGATGAGCACCACAACGATCTCCTCCAGGTGGTGCTGTACCAAGGCCCGCTTATCGGCAGGATATTTCTCGTACGCTTCTGCTGTAGCAAAGAGCACCGACCAGGGAGCTAACTCCGGGTGCACTGAGAGGAGCGGCATTTCCTCCTGTTCTTCATTTTGGCCGATGGCCGCCCGGACAATTTCCTCCAATAAAGTGTGCGGCAGGTTGTAGGCGAAGTAGAAGTCAGTGAGATTGTCGCGAATAATACTCAATCGTTCCTCCCACACGCCAGCCGGTTCCTCCGCCCACGGTTTCACCAGCCCCTCGCGGCGCTGGGAAAGGATGGCCTTTTCCCGCACTTCTTGTTCAAATTGCTCCGGAGAAATAATGCCGCGAGCGAAGACCTCCTGCCGCATCCGCTCACGGATCTTCCGGCTCAAAATAGGATACTGGGAGAGTTCCAGGTAGACCCGCAACACTTTAGGCATGCGTTGGCTCTTAACCGAGTAGTCTGCTGTGCTCATGTTGAACTGTTTCCTTCCTGTAGTATCTATCCGAGCCCCCCATGGAAATAGGACCTCCTACCGGATGATACGATCGTGAGCCTCAGCTTACACAAATGGGCCCAAAAAAGAATTTAGTACCCCAAAAGGATATCGATAAGCAACACCATCTATCAGCCGGCAATTGCCAATGCGCAAAGGGGACAAGATAGCCCAGCTCGCGTGCTCTCCTTTCGTGAAGTCCATTTGCCATTGTATGAACTTGCGCAACGCTGTCAAATCCCTTACTCAGCAGCAACTATGTCTTGATCGCTCTGCGGCTGTACTCTTCTACTTTCATGCGGCCTTCAACGATTTATAATAAGCCTTTGGCCATCGCGTTCCTCCATTCTTGGCAATTCTTCAGAAAGAGTGCAAATGGTTAACGAGACGGACGCCGCCCCGCATTGCAGGAGCATTCTGTGACTTTGGCACAATACTGAGCTAAAAGTCGCCAGGCAACATCATGGTGTTATGGTCGTTTTCGCCCCTGCCGCCCGGCGGGTCTCCTCTTGCCACTTCCTATAGGCGGCCAACAGCGATCCTTTCTCCGGCAATTCACCCACAGTGGAGGTCGAGTAATAGCCTGCGGCGTTCCAGTAAATCCAGCCGGCAGAATGCTCCTCTTCTGCAGCCAACCGCTGCACTTGCACCTCTTCCGGGGGATACCAATAAGCCTGTAACCAGGGACGCAGCCGGGCATGTGGCGGCAGCCGCTTCTCTCCCTGCAACACTGATTTCCCCACCAACTCGTAAGGGTAAAAATAGGGCCAATCAAAACCGATGGATTTCTCTGTAAAAGTAGATGGATAGATCATGGGGCTGACGTAATCCACGAAAGGTGCAATATCGTCTACCCGTTGACCAATGCCCATATCGTGGTGAGGAGCCACCCAGATAGTTAAGCCGAAGAGGTCGGCGGAGAGCGCTATGGGGAAAGGCTGCAATCGTTCCCGAGTCGCACTCATAAATGCTCGCAGCGCCGCCGTCCTGGTAGCAGCAGAGAAATCTTGTGACCAGTGTATAGCCATTAAATCGCCATCGGAAGGAAAGCGCAAGTAATCCAACTGAATTTCGTCTAAGCCCAACCTTGCTGCTTCCTCCAGCAAGTCTACAGTATAATTACGCACCTCCGGCAACAGGGCATTGGCCCAGCCTAAGTTTTCCCGGTCTTTCCAGAGGTGCCCATCTTGCGTTTTTACCCCCAACTCCGGCTTAGCCTCAACCAGTGGATCGTCCTTAAAAGTGACAAAGCGACCGATGAGATAAATTCCCCGGCGATGTGCCTCCGTCACCAGCCAGGGCAACCCTACATGCTTGCCCATTTTGTTGGGCACGCCTAACGCCGCCGACCGAGGGCTGTCCCAAGCTAAATGGCCGTAATCGCCCTTAATATCCACCACAATAGCATTCAACCGTTTGGATTTGGAAACCAAGTCTAATATTCCATTTACCTGCTTGGCGTCGTAGAGCAACCTCATGGGCAAATAAACGCCATAAGCGGTAAACGGCTGCAATTTAACCTGCAGACAGGCATCATAAGGGCAAGCAGATCTCACCAGGGTCGCCTGACC
>WFQT01000282.1 GCA_015486895.1 Anaerolineae bacterium | reverse complement strand
CTTGCGTGTCATCACCAGCGGTCCGGCAGTGGACAATCCAGCCGACATCTTAGACGCCCGTAGAATGGAAACCATCATCGCTCAATTGCATGATTTAGCCGACTGGAATTTGTTCATTGCACCACCGCTGCTGGCTTTTAGTGATGGCGTCATTCTAAGCCACCGGGCGGACGGCGTGCTGATCATTATCCGCGCCGGCAAGACTCACCGCAGCGATGCGCTACGCGCCAAGCAAATTCTAGAACGAGTAAATGTGCGCCAGATCGGGGTTGCTATGCTCAATGCACCCATCCAGCAAGATACCTTGCGCTACCTTAAGGTGAAAAAGTGAGAGAGCTATGAAAGGTCTGATCTTAAGCGGAGGGAAAGGCACTCGTCTGTATCCAATTACTTACACACGGGCAAAACAGTTGGTGCCCGTAGCGAATAAGCCAGTCCTTTTCCGGGTTATTGAATCCATCAGGGATGCAGGCGTTTCCGAGATCGGGATTGTCGTGGGCAATACCGCCCGTGAGATTAAAGAAGCCGTAGGCAACGGCAGCCGCTGGGGCGTCCAAATCGTGTACATTCCCCAAGAAGCCCCACTGGGCCTAGCTCACGCGGTGAAAATCAGCCATGACTTCTTAGGGAACGACAAGTTTGTCATGTTCCTGGGAGATAACGTCATCCAGGGCGGAATCTCGAGCCTGATACAAGACTTTGAGAGACATAGCTACAATGCCCAGATAGTGTTGAAAAAGGTCTCCGAGCCACAGCACTACGGCGTGGCGGAATTAGACGATCATAAACGCATCCGGCGCTTAGTAGAGAAGCCCCGCAAACCGCAAAGCGATCTGGCATTGGTAGGTATTTACATGTTTGACCAGAACATTTTCAAGGCTGTCAACGCTATCAAACCTTCTTGGCGGGGCGAGTTAGAAATCACCGATGCTATCCAATGGCTGGTGGAGAATGATTACGACGTGCATCCTTACGTTCACGAAGGGTGGTGGATTGATACCGGCAAGCCTATTGACATGTTAGAAGCTAATAACCGGGTGTTGTTGGAAACAAAGCCACATGTTGCCGGCTACATCGATCGTAGCTCAGACGTGGATGCATTGGTCATCGTGGAAGAAGGCGCCGAGATCATCAACAGCGTCGTCCGCGGCCCTACGATTATTGGGCGCGACAGCCGCCTAGTGAATGCCTATGTCGGGCCATTTACCTCCATTTACCATAACTGCGTGTTGGAAAATATCGAGATCGAGCATAGCATCGTCATGGAGCAGTGCACGCTTGCCAACATTCCTAATCGGATCGAGGATAGCCTCATTGGACGCAATGTGGAAATCCGTTACTCCCCCATCAAGCCGCGGGCGTACAAGTTGACCGTGGGCGACAACAGCAAGTTGGGGCTATTGTAAAGTGATTATACATTCCTTGCCGGAACTTCTTAGCCGACGCTGGCAGCTTTCCTTTCTCCCCGACGAGGAACCCACACCTCTCTACAAACAAGCTAAATTAGCACCCATTTACCGCTTGGCTCAAGTAGGCGACCGGCGGCGCAAACAGAAATTACAACAACTGTTGGCTTTCCTCAACGATCGCTTCAGCCGTATTGAAACAGCCTGGCCGGCATGGCAACGATTCGACTCCGCCGCTTATTTTGACCTGTACCCAGACCAAGAGGAATATTTATGTGCCGTCAGAGCGCGCCAAGACAAAGTACAGGTTGTCTTCTTCACCGATCTCCTAGTGCCGGAATTCCACTCCGCCGTTCATTACTGGCAAACGGTTGTCATGCCAGCTTATCGACAACTAAAACCCATCTTTGCCAATGGAATCGCCGCCCCCGGCCCAGAAAATAGTGCTCTCGGTTACGAATTCAACAGCTATATTCTACCAGAGTTAGATAACCTATGTAACAAGGCACAAACAGCCATCCGCTCCGGCGTGGATTTCTTGCGCCAAAACGGCGATATACGCTTTTTAGCCAATAACGCCGCTTGCTTGGAACGGTTACGCGTGGCTCGGAAGTTCACCGGCAGTGCCATCCAACCAGACCTGATCGAGCGACTGGATAGCATCGCTACCCTCACTGT
>WFQT01000281.1 GCA_015486895.1 Anaerolineae bacterium | reverse complement strand
TGTAGCTCAGTTGGGAGAGCGCCACAATGGCATTGTGGAAGTCAGGGGTTCGAGTCCCCTCAGCTCCACTATTACAACTAAGCGGTGGGTGGTCAAAATTAGCCGCTTAGCTATCCGTCTAAGAGTATGTTAAGAGAGGAGCCCTTCCGATATGCATGGGGGTTTCTCTTTTTTCTTCTTCGCGTTTTTCATGATGTTCGAGCTGAAAGATTGATCAGAACAAAGCGGTTCTGACCTCATTAATGAGATAGGAGCGTGTAAGATGACCATGCGTGCTGATTGGATTTGGATGAACGGCAAGATTATCCCTTGGGATGATGCCAAAGTGCATGTATTCGCTCATGCCCTGCACTATGGCAGCAGCGTCTTTGAAGGTATTCGTGCTTATAAGACGCCGCGTGGCGCTGCGGTCTTCCGATTGAAAGAGCACATTGACCGCCTCTTCAATAGCTGCAAGATCATGCGCATGCCGGTACCATACAGCAAGGAGGAAATCTCGGAGGCTTTGCTGGAGACCATTCGGGTTAATAAGCTGGAATCAGCGTATATCCGCCCCTTGGTGTATCGCGGCTATGAGACCTTAGGTGTTGACCCACGCCAATGCCCGCTGGAGGTTATTATCGGCTCGGTATTCTGGGGTACCTATTTGGGCCCCGAGGCGTTGGAGAATGGTGTCGACGTTGGCGTTAGTTCTTGGCGGCGCTACGCACCGGATACAGCATCCTCGTTAGCTAAAGTTGGCGGCCAATATGTGAATTCACAGTTCTCCGCCATGGAAGCTCATGACAAGGGTTACAAAGAGAATATCGTTTTGGATGTTTTCGGTTACGTGGCTGAAGGCAGTGGCGAGAATGTCTTTATGGTGAAAGATGGCGTTCTTTACACGCCGCCTCTGCACAATTCCATCTTGAGCGGCATCACACGCGATTCGGTGATGGTTTTGGCAAAAGAGTTGGGCTACGAAGCACGAGAAGAGACTATAACCAGGGACATGCTCTACTTAGCCGACGAACTTTTCTTCTGCGGTACGGCTGCCGAATTAACCCCAATTCGCAGTGTGGATGGCATTACTATTGGTGCCGGGAAGCGAGGCCCAATTACGAAAGCAATCCAAGACCGCTTCTTTGCAATTGTGCACGGTGAAGCTGAAGATGTTTACGGCTGGTTGACGTTTGCTTTCGAGTAATGTATTATGACAGAGATGATAGAGCAAACAGCGAAAGTTGTGCCTTGGAATGAAGTGGAACCGGTGACCATGTTACCCGGCGTCGTGCGTCGCACGTTAGGTAGCACCGATAAGCTCATGATAGTAGAGTTCCGTCTTACGGCCGGAGCTGCTGTCCCTCAACATGAGCATCCCCATGACCAGGTGGGGTATGTGGTTTCCGGCGCTGCCACCATGAATATTGACGGTGTGGAGGTGGTTTGCCGGGCCGGTGACAGCTACCAGATTCCTGGTGGCGTTCGTCACAGCGTCCGCTTCCTTACCGATACCGTGTTAATCGACGCCTTTTCGCCCCCTCGGGAGGATTATGCGTAGGCGATCATCGATTACAGTTGGAAACGGAGCGAGAAAGGCGAGGGGGTTCTACCCTCGCCTTTTGTACATCATGAGGAGAAATGAGAAGCAATGAGTATTGCCTATAAACCACAAGAGATCGAAAAGAAGTGGCAAGAGATTTGGGAAGAACGTGGCCTGTACCGCAGCGTGGTTGATGATTCCAAGCCAAAGTTCTACTACCTGACTATGTTGCCTTATCCCTCCGGGGATTTGCACATCGGTCACTGGTACGCGATGACTCCTTCCGATGCTCAAGCGCGCTTCTACAGGATGCAAGGATACAATGTGCTTTTCCCGATGGGCTTTGATGCTTTTGGCTTGCCGGCGGAGAACGCGGCCATCCGGCGCGGAGTGCACCCAGCAACCTGGACCTATCAGAACATTGAGAATATGCGCCGACAACTTCGTTCTATGGGAGCCATGTTTGACTGGAGTAGGGAAATCGTAACTTGTGAACCGGAGTACTACAAGTGGAATCAGTGGTTCTTCCTCAAGATGTACGAAAAAGGGCTGGCTTATCGCAAGAAAGCAGCGGTTGATTTCTGTCCCAGTTGCAATACCACTTTAGCGCGGGAACAGGTGGTGGGCCCGGAGCGTGTGTGCGAGCGATGTGGCACGCCGGTGATCAAAAAAGACTTGGAACAGTGGTTCTTCCGCATCACCGACTACGCCGAGGAGTTGCTGGACTTCTCCAAATTAGAGTGGCCAGAGCGGGTAAAAGTGTTACAGCGTAACTGGATCGGCCGCAGTGAAGGTGCTGAAGTCGTTTTCAAAACGGAACAAGGTGATGAGTTGGTGGTGTTCACTACCAGGCCGGACACGCTGTGGGGCACTACTTTCATGGTAATGGCTCCAGAGCACCCGTTAGTGGAGAAACTGATCTCCCCGGGACAGCGAGAGGCTGTGGAGCAATACGTGGCGGACACCCGGCGCATGGAGGATATTGTCAGGGAATCAGCCGAGCGCGAGAAAACAGGCATTTTCACCGGTGCCTACGCGGTGAACCCGGTCAACCAAGAGCGTATTCCTATTTGGGTGGCGGATTATGTGCTGATGACTTATGGGACCGGGGCTATCATGGCTGTGCCCGCCCATGACGAGCGGGATTTCGCTTTTGCTGTCAAGTATGATTTGCCAATTCGGGTGGTAATTGCACCGCCGGAGTGGGATGGTCAGCCGCTGACGGAGGCTTACAGCGGTGAGGGAACAATGATTAACTCCGGTGAGCTGGATGGTACACCAACGCCTTCCGGCATTAAGGAGGTCATTTCCTGGCTGGAAGAACGCGGCTTGGGTAAAAAGGCGGTCAATTACCGTCTACACGATTGGTTGATTAGCCGCCAGCGCTATTGGGGCACTCCGATACCGATAATTCACTGCCCTAACTGTGGTGTCGTGCCGGTGCCGGAAGACCAGTTGCCGGTGGAATTGCCGACGGACGTGACGTTCCGGGCCAGTGGCGAAAACGCCCTGACATACAACGAAGACTTTTTGCATGTGAAATGTCCGCTTTGTGGTGCCGATGCTCGCCGTGAGACGGACACCATGGACACGTTCATGGATTCTTCCTGGTATCATTATCGCTACCTGAGCCCGCATTACCAGGATGGGCCGTGGGATCCGGAGGAGGGAGCGTACTGGTTGCCGGTGGACCAATACACGGGCGGCATTGAGCATGCCACTATGCATTTGCTATACACTCGCTTTTTCACCAAGGTATTGCGTGATTTAGGGCTAGTGGATTCCGACGAGCCGATGTTGCGGCTGTTCAACCAGGGCATCATCCTGGGTGAGCCACGGGATGGTGATTTCGTTCAGGTAACAGGCAGTTGGTCTGGCGATGCTTTGGTGGCTGCCAAAATCCAGGTGCTAACACAAGCGGAGGGAAGCTACCTGGATCGTAAGTCTCTGCCTCCTTACAAGATCGGTGAGAACGGTGTTCAGGGGGAAGTGTGGCATCGGGATGAAGGTGGCATTAAAGTGCGCGTCCTCGGAGGCGACGACGAGGAACATATTGTCGTAGTCAACGCACAGGAGGCGGCGGTTGAGATTGGTGGGCAACCTGCCCGGCTGGCGGATTTGCACATGCACCTGGAAGTGGAAAAGATGTCCAAGAGCCGGGGCAATGTGGTAGCGCCGGACGTCCTGGTGAATAAATATGGAGCCGACACGGTGCGGGCGTACTTGATGTTTGCTTTCGATTGGCAGAGCGGCGGTCCCTGGAATTCCCGGGGCATAGAGGGCAGCTATCGTTGGTTGAACCGGGTGTGGAGCCTTGTCTTTGACGACTCGCCTGTGCCAGATGGTGAAGCTGACCCGGCCGATGTTCGCCAGTTGCGGCGCAAGACTCACCAGACGATCCGCAAGGTGACTCTCGACATGAAAGCCTTTGCTTTTAACACAACTGTCGCAGCCTTGATGGAATTGACGAATTTGATGAGGAAACTGCAAGTCACGCCGGTGCGGGGCAGTGATGCCTGGAAAGAGGCGGTGGACAATTTGATCCTGCTGATGGCGCCGATTACGCCGCACATTGCCGAGGAAATGTGGACCGGCATTGGTCATGAGTTCAGCGTCCATAACCAACCCTGGCCTGTGTGGGATGAAACGATTGCCCAGGAAGAAACTATGACATTAGTGATTCAGGTTAATGGCAAGCTGAGAGACAAGATTGCTGTTTCGGTGGGCATCGGTGAGGAAGAAGCGAGGGCATTGGCGTTACAGAGTAAAGCAGTGCAACGGCATCTTCAGGGGAAGACGGTGCGGAAGGTGATCTTTGCGGCCAACAAGTTGGTGAATGTCGTCGCCAAGTAGGGGCAAGGTATGCCTTGCCCCTACTGTTTTGTAGGGACAACCTTGGCTGAGATGAGCAAACAGCAATCGACACAACAGCTCTCGGCTGGAGCTATGCCTCGTTGGCTGTATCTGTGCAGGCGAGGGGTGCGTTTTCTCTTACGGAGTTTGGTCAGCTTGGATATCCAGGGAGAGGATAGCTTCCCTGACGCTCCGCCGTACATTTTCGTCGTCAACCATCTCTCTTGGCTGGACGTGGTAGTCATGTTTGCTCTTTTGCACCACAAAACCGCTGTTTTCGCTGCTGAAAAATGGGAGCATCATCCCGTTGGTGGCCCAATTATGCGCTGGTTCGGGTATGCTATTTTCGTACAGCGTGGGGAGGTGGACCGCCAGGCGTTGAAGCAAGCGTTAAACTGGTTGCGGTCAGGGAATGTTTTAGGCCTGGCCCCGGAGGGTACTCGCTCGCCGACACATGCTTTGCAGCGGGGAAAGGAGGGTGTTGCCTATTTAGCGCACCTCGCCGATGTGCCCATTTTGCCGGCAGTCGCTTGGGGTCAGGAGACAGCAGTGTCTGACTGGCTGCACTTGCGCCTGCCGGTCATCCATGTCCGGGTCGGGCAGCCATTCCGCCTACCGAGGGTGCCGGTGGTAAAGGGGGCTAACCGGTTAGCCTCGGATACTGAGATCATCATGTTAGCACTGGCCCGTTTGCTTCCGCCCGCTTATCGTGGCGTTTACGCTGGGCCTTTAAGCCGCACGTCGCCTGTCTCTGAGGGCGATTCCGGCAAAGATGAGCACGGATATCGCGCTTAGCAGCCAGCCTAAACGCCATCCATGGGGTTGGAACTTCATTTCGACCAGTTGTTCGCCTGCAGGCAGATAAATTGCCCGGAAAGCACCGTTGGCTCGTAGTAGTAACCTCTCTTTTCCATTAACCCAGACACGCCAACCAGGGTACCAGACATCGCTGATAACCAAGTAAGCGGGGCTGGCGAGCTTTACCTGGAATGTTACTGTGTTGGCTTTGTAGCTGCTGATGTCTAAGCGACTGCCCGTTGCATCTCCCAAGGGGCGAGGTCGAGCATTGGCCAAGACAACTTCTTGGGCTGGATCGAAATTCGGATCGGCAAGGACTTCCCAGACGGCTTCGTTGTTGGGGGCTAAGTGCGCTTTGTAAATCAGTTGCGCTCGCGGCAGGGTGTGCTGGTTCAGGTAGACGGTCAAATGGGGATCGGAGTCATTCACTGGTACAAAGCCGCCGGGCACCGTGTCCTTTTTGTGCAGCAAGATGTACTTGACGTTCAGGAAGTTATAGAGTCGCGAGCTGCGATGGGCTTGGGAACGGAAGCGGCTGTAATAAGTCAGTGCTAATGGATTATAGATGCCGCCGATGTCCTGGAGTTGGTACAGAGCGGCGGTATCCGGTGCCCAGACATCATTGATGCCAGTGTCAGTGTCGATGCGAAAAAGCGACTGGTCGCTCTGTAGGAACGATACAATAGCCTGGTGACTAAAGGTTGCCGCGGGGTCTTTTGCGCCTATATCCACGTTGGCTGCTGTGGAGAGGTCGAAGAAGACCAGCAGCAGGAGGGCGAAAGTGAACCAACGGCGTGGCCGGGGTGGTCGTAGCCAAAGGAGTGCGATCCAGAGGGCAATCAACAGCGCGGCAAAAGCGAGGCTATTGGTCGCGACGGCAATGCGCTGGAAGATAACAGGGTCTTTGTCCTGGCTGGTGAGTAAAGCAAAGTATGCTAATGGCAATGTGACGGCTAGTATTGCTGGCAGGGTGAGTGTTATAACCCGACGCCAGCGAATGAATGCGCTGCTGGCACTTTTCCGCCAGCAGGATAGGAGCCAGACCGCGCCGTTAGCTGCCAACAAAGCCAGTCCAAAATCTCCCAGGACGACGAAACGGGCCGGGGCACGTAAGTGGTTAAAACCTGGTACCAGCCAGTAAAGCCACCCTTGCCAGACGGCATCGCCGCCTAAGGCCAGGCCGAAACCTAATGCTGTTAACGTGGCACCTAACCGCCGTCGGCGGGTGGCCGCTTTGCCTGCCGGCCAGCGCAAGCCGGTTGCCGCTAAAAGGAGCACGATGAGGCCGATGTAGCCTGCTTCCACCCGAGGCCAAGGCCCCCACGAAGTAGCCGGTAGCCTGTTTTGGAAGAACCCCGGCAGTAACAGCCCGATCCATTGCAGTGGATGCAGCGAATAGTCAATGGCTTGCAAGTAGCTGAAATGGGCTCGTGCCGTATAGGGAATGATGCTGAAAGCTGGCAGCAAGACAGGGGCAGCCAGACCTGTACCTAATAGGCTCGTCAATAGCAGGTATCCCCAAGGTTTGAGCATGGCAGGCCACGTTTCTGTACGTTGCCATTTTTCCCAGGAAAGCAGAATGGCATCCGCCGCTAATGCTAAGAAGAGGAAAAGCATTGCCTGGGCGTGTCCGGCCAGGATGGCTATGCCTAACAACAGGCCGCTGCCGGCTGCCCAGACTACCTGTTCTCGCCTAACTCCCCGCTCGTAGGTCAGAAGCAGCCAGGGGAGCCAGGCCATAACGGCAATGAGATTCAGGTTGCCCAAGTGGATAACAAAGAAGTCGGATAGCATCCACGCCAGTGCCGCCAACAGGGCGGCGCCCCGGCGGCTTTGTAACTGTCGTAGGTAAAGGTAGAGTCCGGCCCCGGCCCACCAGAGATGGAACAAGGAAAGCCACTCCATGGCGGCATAGGAAAAGTGTGGCCAGAGGAAGAAGAGTAACAGGTTAACCGGGTAAAGGAACCCCGCCTGGATATCGGCAACGTGGGGAGCGCCGCCGTATAGCCATGGATTCCAGAGTAGGAATGTGCCATGTCGTAAAGCGTCGGCTGCTAGCCGGTAAGTGGGATAGAGGAAGGATGCCAAATCTCCGCCGGCGGCCGGAAAGTAACCTTGCCCGGCTGCGATGCGCCAGTAAGTTCCCAGCACGGCTAAAGCTAACCCTGCTATCGCTAATGTATCCTCTTGCCAACGATCAAT
>WFQT01000280.1 GCA_015486895.1 Anaerolineae bacterium | reverse complement strand
GTCTTTATCGAGGCTGCGGCTGAAGTGGCTGCAGCGGTGCCAAAAGCGCGCTTCGTGGTGGTAGGGGATGTGGTCCCCGGCAGCGAACACTTCTTGGAACCGTTGAAAACTCGCGTGCAAGAGTTGGGTCTGGCCGAGCGCTTCATTTGGGCCGGCTACCGCCAGGATACGCCGGAGGTGATGGCGGCATTAGACGCACTGGTCCTACCATCCACCTTGCCGGAGCCTTTTGGAATGGTGTTATTAGAAGCCATGGCAACCGGTCAGCCGGTCATTGCCTCTGCTCACGGTGGCCCCTTAGAAATTATAGTTGCTGAGGAAACTGGTCTCTTCTTTCAACCCGGATCGGCGCCCCATTTGGCCCAGGCGATGATTCGTTTGGCAGAGAACCCGGAATTGCGCCGGCAGTTGGGTCGCGGGGGGAAAAAACGGGCTGAACAGCAATACAGCTTCGCTGCCCATGTGACAGCTTTCGAGATGTTGTACGAGAGCATCTTAACGGAAAGGAATATGATTCCGAGATGATTGCCAGCGCAGCGGAACAACTGGAACGCTATCGTCGGAATCGCGGGCCTCTGCGCATAGCCATGCTGGGGACCAGGGGCATTCCTGCCGGCTATAGTGGCTTCGAGACCTGCGTCGAGGAGTTAGGTAGCCGTCTTGTGCTGCGCGGGCATGAAGTTACCGTTTATAACCGAGCCCACCATGTGCGCTACGCTGGCGATTTTTATAAAGGGATTCACCTGGTGACCCTACCGACAATTCCCAATAAATACCTGGACACAATTGTGCACACGACCTTTTCTTCTTTGCACGCCCTGACGCAGGGATACGATGTGGACATCTACTTCATTGCCGGGAATAGCCTGGTGACCTGGATACCTCGTCTGTTCGGCCAGGCGACGATACTAAATGTGGATGGCTTGGACTGGAAGCGGCAGAAGTGGCCGCCGTTGGCAAAACGATACATTCAGTTCGCCGAGAAAATGGCGACGCTGCTGCCGACGCTCTTTTTAACCGATTCCCAAGTCGTGCAGCGCTACTACAGGGAGCAGTATGGGCTTGAACCGCCGTACATTCCTTACGGTGCCTCGGTGGTCAGACGACCGCCGGGGGAATGGTTGGAGCGATTTGGCTTAGAGGCCGGGCGCTACGTTCTCTTTGTGGGCCGGTTGGTGCCGGAAAACTGCGCCCATCACCTGGTGGACGCCTGGAATGACATCGATAGCGACATGAAGTGCGTCATTGTAGGTGATGCACCTTATGCCAAGGAGTACATTGCTGACCTGAAAGCCCGGGCCAAAGGGAATGTCATCTTCACCGGCTATCTCTTCGGAGAAGGATATGCCGAGTTGAGTAGTAACGCTTATCTCTTCGTGGAAACTTCCGGCGTTGGGGGCACGCACCCGGCGCTTTTGGAGGCAATGGCTTTTGGCAACTGTGTCGTTATTAACGGCACGGCAGAGAACAGGGAGAGCATTGGGGAAACTGGTTTCGCTTACGATGGGGAGGCTGGTGCCGAGGGGCTACGCCCTTTGTTAGAACGTTTGCTGGCCAACCCGGAAGAAGTAACTACTTGCGGGAGAAAGACACTGGCCCGGGTGCAAAGTGTTTATTCTTGGGCTGCTGTCACAGACGCTTATGAAGCCCTTTGTTACCGTTTGACTATACCTGCTCCGAAAATAGGGCGCTGATGACGCAGATGAACGCTGATTTCCGCGGATTATTAAAAGATCCGTGTTCATCCGCGACCATCAGCGTTATCTGCGTTCTATTTTCAAGGTAATTTCATGCCGAATGGACTTCATCCAGCGCTTCAATTTTTATAGGCTCTTTTGCGGTGGCAGCCGTGACGGCATTCAAACGTGGTAAAGCAAAGTAGAAAGTATTCCCTTTACCCTCTTCGCTCTGCGCCCAGACGCGACCGCCGTGTGCCTTGACAATTTTCTTCACGATGGCCAGCTCTAAGCCCCTACTGTCAAAGCAGTTGTCCTCTTTACAAACGCGGTAGAAGCGTTCCCAGATATGTTCTAGGGCTTCCTTGGGGATGACAGACCCATTGTCCGCCACGCTAACAACGATCTCTCTCGGCGCTACCTGGAACCGAATGTTGATCGTGCTTCCTTCAGGGCTTAGTTTGATAGCGTTGCGGATTAGATTCGTGAAGGCTTGACGCAGCCACCGCTCATGACCATTTACCAATGGCAAATTGGCCGGCCTTTCTACCAGTAATTGGCAACCTGCGCCATCAGCTTCCAGCTTAGCTTCTTGGGCAACTTTCTGGGCCATCTGAGGTAAGTGAATAGGCGCTAATATGAGGTTGCTGCTCACCTCCAACTGGCTGTACAACATGATATCCGCGAGTAAGTCCAACAAGTGATCGCTACCGCTGCGCACGAGCTCTAATGTGTGCTTTTGCTCCGCCGTCAGGGTTCCGAAAAGACCCTCCAGCAGCAAGTCCAAATAACCATTGAATAACGTCAAAGGAGAACGTAATTCTTGGGAAATGCCGTCGATCACTTCATCTTTTAGTTTGTCTACTTCCTGCGATTTCTTATAAGCCTGGCAAGTCTGTATGGCTCCGGCAGCCATGTTAGCCAATAACTTTAGTAAGTGCTGCTCTTCCTCACCAAAGCGGTGAGCAGCATAGGGATAAGTGGCACTGATGGCGCCAATAGTGGTGTCTTTACTAATGAGGGGATAAACGGCCATGGCTTGCACTTGCCACGGACGCCCTGCCTGATCCTCATACAGCATGCTTTGGGAGTCGTTATTGATAACCACTGGTTCCAGTTCTTCCATCACTTGCCGAACAATGCTCTCGATGGGCAAGGGTTTTTCACTACTGCCGCTACGCCATTGCACCTTCGCTAGGGTAATCGTGTCGTTGTAAGCATTGTAAAGGTGCACCTGGGCGTTCTGCGCCTCAGTGAGTTCCAGGATACCATCAATAATACCCTGTACGACTTCCTCCAAACTTGAAGCCTCCAATAGCCGCTCCTGCAAGTGTTGAATTGTTTCCAGGTTATGTAAACGATACTGAGACAGCTTGTAGAGCTGTGTATTCTCAATGGCAATGACAGCTTGCTCGCCAAGGGCGTATAATGTTGCTAAGATATCCGGCGTGATGCCCCCGGGCAAGTCGCTTGCCATCAGGGCGCCAATGACGCGACGTTTTCCTCGCAAAGGAACGCCGCACATATTCTGAGGTTGCTGATCGTCCATACCTATAGAGTAAAAATCCGGATGTTGTTCTGGGTGTTCGTTGAGAGCTATTGCCTGACTGCTGAGGATGATTTTCCCGGCAATGCTGTAATCCAACGGCAAGATCATTCTGCTAACCAGTTTTCCCTCTAAGCCGCTTACAGCCCAGCCGATAGCCTTACGCTGATGCCAATTGGCTAGAAAAATACAAGTACTCCCGGCGCCGGTAATCTTCCGGGAGACTTCGACGATGTTCTGAAGCACGCGTGAAAGTTCCGGTGACTGTCCCGGCGTCGGCCACTCTCCCTGGCTGACATGACGCATGAGTTTTACATCCTGTGCTGCAACCTCGCTGTCATAATGCTGCATTTCCGCAGCTAACGCTTTGAGGAGAGGCTTTAGTCGCTGCAGTGACTCCTTGTTGGTCAGAGGAGGCCCTTCAAAATACAGCTTTAACACACCTACAACGATGCCATCATTAATAAGTGGGGCGATAGCAACGCCTTCTTTGGCAAGGGGCTTGAGAATCTGATTCTCTTGAGCGACTTTCTGATACGTCTCGCCGGTCATCTGTTCAATCACGAATTGTTGCTTGCGGTAGGCTTTGCCGGCTAATGTCCCCTCTATGGGGATAGGATGGTTAAATAGCACTGACTGTGCGTATTGAGATAGGTTGTAAGATACCTCGACGTACAAGCGCTGTCCCTGCTCGGTTGGACGCAAGATTGCAGCGCTTGTAGCCCCAACTGCCTGCAAGATAAACGGAATTGCTTTACGCCAGGCGGTAAAGAAATCTACTTCTTCTGTGAACATTTGCGCCAAACGAGTTACTTCTTCTTCCTCTGGTAACTTCTGATTGACAAACATGATATTTTTCTCCCTACTCTCTCTGGTCCAGGAAACTTTTAGTGTTTCAGCTCTGTAAGCTTATCGCCACCTGACACTCGGTGGGCATATTTTCTTCATTTGCGACTAACTTCTTAAGGGTCTGATCCTTTCAACAACAGCCTTGCCGAGGCTTCCTTGCTGCGCAGATAGCCAGCTTTGCGTAGACATCCTTGTGTAACTAAGGTGGCAAACTGGCCCTAAGAACCGCCCCCGATTCCGGGTAATGTCGTCTTTGCCTCGTCATACTCGCACTGATTTTACACGATAACAGAAAAGCACACAAAATTTCTATAGGATTACTGTACTATAGCCACAAATCACCAGAAAGAATCCATATATAGCATCTGTCAGTTACTCTTGTAGTAAAGGCACAACTTGTGAAAGTGAGAAGAAATGCTATTGAGAAAGCATTCGCGAAAGATGGTATGGTAAAATTTCACGTTGGCAGAGAAATCGAAAGGATTTTACGCCTTATAGACCTTGGCGTCCTGGCGTTGAATCCTGATCTCGCTGCCTGGCGAAGTTTTCGTTCCTTGTAGTGTCGAAACAGGCACGCGGTCTGCCTCTGTTCAAGGCACGAGGAGAGCACACAAAGGTACAGATCGATCTGGAATAGGGCCTGCCGGGCCAGTAACCGGTAGCCGTTCCATAGTCTCCAGCCAGTAAATCCCTGTTTGTAGACTGTATGTCCCCGGCAGTAGGCTGGAGAGATTCAGCATTCTTACATCTTCCACAACAGCCCCTCGCGGCCACATGGAAGTGGGGAAATTGCTGTTTACTGGCATACTGTCACTGCCGCAAACCATGTTGCCTCTTTGGTCCAGGATGTGAATGAAAACGGTGTAGTCATGCTGTGGTTGTCGATAGGCTTTCCAGTACAAAGTCAGTTGCTTGTTTTCCAGTGTGTAGCCAGCGAGCTGAATGCCGTCGGCGAACTGGTAATGTAAATGCGTAGCCTGCTTGGGCAGCGCTGGCCAGCTTTTTGGCTCTAAAGCTGCATAGCCCACTATCCCTGTAGTTACCGGCCGGCCCCGGCTATCCGTTACGGGGAGGGAGAGGTGTTGCCAGAAATCATACATGCCCATCTCCACAGTGAGCCTGGTTGGGGCGGCTAAGTCGGGTGGAATGCGGAGCGTGTAAGTTTCACACCAGATGGCACCTGCGGGAATGGCCGAAGTCGGTAAGGTACCCTTCCCAGGGTAAGTGCCTATTTGGACAGGAATTTTGCTATGGGCGTTAGGACCCCCCCGGCCCCAGATGTGGACGAATATGCTATAGTTTTTAGTGGTGGCTTTGATCATTTGCCAGCAGGAATGAACATGTAGCTCCTGTCCTGGCTTGACCGTTGCAGGCTGGATTTTGATTCCCAGTAGCTTTACACTGTCGGCGTAAGTCCGGTCCAGGCGCTGTAGCCCTGCTGGGAGTTGCGAGGCTTGCACGAATTTCGGCGCCGCGTAAGCCGGCCGAATGTAAGCAAAGGGTACCACTACTGCCAGCAACACCAAGCTGACTACGGATGCGGTCGCGAACTTCTTGCCGACTTGAGCCGGCAGCCAGTCGATCCACCCTTTGAGCCAGAGAAGTGTCATGGCGGACAGGGCTGGGAAGAGCATCCTGCCCTGCGGTGAGCTTATTAGTGCCCATTTCATCAACGCCGCCACGTAGGTGAGAGCCCAGAAGGCAATAATGGACCAGAGGATAAGCTGCTCCCAATCTCTGCGCTGGACGGTTTTGACCAGATAGTGGAGAAAGCCTACACTCCCCAGCAACATCCAAAGGGAAAGAATGGTGTAAATCCACGAGGGGACAATCACGTTGAACCAGCCAAAGACGGCCCAAAGAGATTTCCGCACGCCGTCGAACAGAGCGATTAACTTGGCGAAAGAAGGGGCTTGGGTGCGTTGGGGATAAATGGCAAACATGACTTTTAAGCCGGTGGGGTCACTGTACAGCATCCAGTTGCGTAGATACCACCAGCCGGCTATGGTGATGATTGCTGTCCCGATCACAGCGTACCACACTATTAGCTTGCCTTTCACCTGGTGCCGCCAGGCAATGAAAGGCAGAGCTAAGGAAACCAAAGGGATTAAAGCCAGACCACTCAGCTTGGCGATGGCGGCCATTCCCATAACAACACCGAGGGCCACTATTTTGCCTAACGTTGGCCGTTCCCAGGACACGACGATCAAATAGAGGGCGATGATGCCTAACATGCCAATTAAACTATCGTTGTTGACTGAGGCATTCAAGAAAATGAACTGGGGATTGAAGGCAACCAGTGCTGCCGTTAAGAGGCCGAGCGTCTCGCCTAAAAGTATTCTGGCCGTTTTGTAGGTGAAGAGGACAGCGATGACGCCCAGTAATGTTGAAAGAAGCCTGAGGAGATGCACTACCAGGGTGGTGCCGTGGTAAGGGAAGCGTTCAAAGGGTGGGTGAACCACATAGTTCTTGTTATCATAGCCGGCGGCATTGCCTAAAGCCGCATGAGGGTTGACAACGAGTGTCTGTGTTACGTCGTGAGTATTAGCCAGGAGCACAAATGGCGCTCCCAATGCATAATAGAGCGGTGGCTGGCTAGCCTCTTGCTGCATGGGCAGTGGCTTGTCGACATAGTGAGGTAATCCGTTTCCCCTTGCCAGGTAAAGAATGTATTGAAAGTGCCAGACAGCATCTGGCGCTTCTAAGATCGGATTAACGACGTTGTAGATCAGGGAAAGAAGGAGATATAGTCCTAACAAGTACTTAATACGGCTGTTAGAGATTTTTGCCAATGCTTGCTCGTCTCTGTGCACCTGTGTTTGTTTCCCCGGCACTAGTTCTGATACTGTGTTTACCATATTGAGCTATAAAATGGATTTCCGCTAGACTTGTAGATGATTATACTCCACCTGGTGCGGAAGCAGGAACTAAAATAATTGGGTGTGTCCTAACCTGGCTTAGCCAGAACTAAGAAGCCAGAAGCAAAGGCTCTTGTTTTTCTCTCTGTGTGATCATACCGCTCCCTTGGAAATAGGACCTCACCCTCGGCTAGCCGACCATTTGGTCGGCCAGCCCCCCCCTCTCCGCCTCGGAGGGGGAAAAGCTAAGCGTAGCGCAGCTTGGGGGAGAGGTCTTCCTTGAAAACAGCCCCCCGGCCCCCAGTCCTGGGGGTGTATCGCTTATTCGTAGGGCAGGTTGGCTGCGATGTAGCCCCAGGCCCCATCGAGGACGTGATTCGCACCTGTTTGCATAATCTCTCTCCGATCTGACAAAGCAGCCTACCTGCCGTCTCCCTAAAAGAGGGGTGGAGGGCTCATCATTGTCAACATATACCAGTACAGGTCATCCCAAGCTACAAGTGCTTTCCTTATTACACCTTGTATGGTAAGCTTCTCCGCGTTCCAATCAAGAGGGGGAGAGCGGTATGATCACCACAAGGAGGAGAGTGTATTTTGTTGCTTTCATAACCGCACTCGTGGGTCTTTTCGACGTGCTGAGCGCATTCTACATTGACGCGCAACCTGGAAGGCTTTCGCTGCTCTCTGAGTTCGTCGATGAGGAAGTCCAGTATGGTACCAGGACGGTGACGGCTATGGCAGGGTTTGTCCTGATGGCGATTGCGTGGCGGCTGGCGCTGCGGAAGCGTGAAGCATGGAGCATTGCCGTCTGGATGGTTACTATCGCGGGTGTAACACACCTGGCTAAGGGGCTGGATGTGGAAGGTGCTGTTATCAGCTTTGCCTTGCTTGGCATCCTCGTCGCTTTCCGGAAGGATTTCACCGTCCGGTCCGATCCCTCTGCCTGGAGCTATGTCTTATTCATTGGCCCGTTTGCGCTTCTTTTCGTCCTTGGCTACACTTTGTTTGGATTCTGGCTTTTCCGCGAAGAATTCGTTCCCCAGGGTTTCCACCTGACGCAGGCGCTTTCGGAGGGGATCAACCTGCTGACTTGGGGATCGCCACACCTGTACAAGCCGTCCAGCGAGAGGGCGCTCTGGTTTCTGCGTTCGCTCCACTGGATCGGCCCCGCTGCGCTCCTGTACGTGGTGTGGGCCGTTACCAGGCCGGTTCGCCACCCTCACGAACGGACTCTGCGGGATGAGAAATACGTCTCGGTGCTGGTACGGCTCTATGGTCAGTCGCCCGTGTCCTATTTCACCCTGATGCCGGACAAGAGGTATTTCTTTGACTCGTCCGAGGAGGTGGTCATCCCTTATACTCTGATCGTAAACATCCCGCTGGCGCTGGGTGATCCCATCGGGCCACCGGGGCGGATTGGCTCCGCCCTGTGCGATTGGATCGTCACGTGCGGATCCAACGACTGGCTTCCGGCGTTTTACCAGACCACCGACCGCTTCCTGGACGATTACCACTCCCATGGGCTTCTGCTCCTCAAAGTCGGCGAGGATGCTGTGATCGACCTGCGGGAGTGGACGCTTTCAGGGAAGAAGAAACAGGATCTCCGCACGGCGCTAAACAAAGGGAAACGGCTTGGCTGGAGCTTTGCCATGTACGACGATGTGGTGCCGAACGAGAGGGTCAGGGAGGAAATCCGACGTATTTCCGCGGAATGGCTGGCAGGGCGCAGCGAGCTTGCATTTTCGATGGGGGGTACGCACATCGAAGGGCATCCGGAGGAGCGTCTTTCGGCGGCGCTTGACGCCGATGGGAACGTCCTCGGGTTCCTGACTTGGGCGCCAGTGTACGCCCGCCGCGGCTGGAACCTGGATTTCATGCGCCGAAGGCTCGACGCGCCGCACGGCCTGATGGAATACCTGATCACGCGGTCTTTACTCCGGTTTCAGGAAAATGGTTACGAGATGGCCTCCCTGGGGATGGCTCCGCTGGCGAACATCAATGATGGCCAGAACGATTTCCCGATGCTAGCGAAGTCCCTGTCGCTGGTGTACGAGAAAATGTCCAGCGTCTATGCCTACAAATCGCTTCAGATGTTCAAAGCAAAATTTCTGCCGGCATGGGAGGACCGATACATGGTTTACAGCAGCAATCTGGCGGTGCCGCAGGTGCTCTACGCCATGGCGAGAGCGCACGTCAGAGACGTCTCGCTCCTTTCGATGGTCCTGGGCGAGATACCATCGCCGCAGAAAGTGGTCAAGGCGTTGGTGGACGCGCTGGCGCAGCAACGGAATAGAATGCATTCGCCGACAGACGAGGAGAATTGACTTGGACTGGGTAGTCGAGCATCCTTTCACAACGGCGTTGTTTCTAGTAATTTTCGTAGTAGGGATCTTCACAGGGACTGTGCTGGGGCATGGGATCCCCGCGTCGATGCAAAACACGTGGGGTACCGGTCCGCAGAAAATCTTCGAGGGGAAATGGTGGACGATCTTCACGATGGTTTTCTTCTGCAATGATGCGTTCATGCTCTATGGCGTGATCCTTGCTGGCGTGCCAATATTGGCGATGGCAGAATCCAGGCTGGGGACGTTTACCACGATGGCGGTGTATTGGATCGTGCAACTGGTTATCTGGCTGCTGGTCGCCGTGATTTTCCGATTTCTGATGGTTCGGGGGATAGCGCCGGGTCCGGAAGTCTACCCGCTGACGGACATCGGGCTTTCGGTGGGGCTGTTCGGCGTGATAGGTGTGCTCGTGGTGGCGCTCAATCGGTCGCCGGAGGCGGCGCGGCACTGGCAGACTATTGCGCTGGAGGCTGGTGTACCCCTGTATCTGGTTCTGAAATGGATTCTGATGCCCGAATGGCTGGCAGATACAGGACATTGGCTGGCGCTGATCATCGGCTTGGTTATCGGGTTGCTGTTTTTGTCACTTTAGAAGTTCAACTTCTCGCACTTCTCGCAGAAGTTGAACTTCTGAACATTCAAAAGCGTAATCCTTGCTAACCTGTAGCTTTCCAACTTTTTACACGGATGAAGTTGACAGTGCTGGGGGGGTGCTGTGTTTCGCTCTCTCGGCATCATATTTGCGCAGCAGACGATAAGTGAGCATTTTCACTACGTCGTTGAACACGAACCAGCTCAAAGCGTAAGCCCACATATAAAACGCGTACTTCCAGCCAATGGGTGTCATAAAGATGCCGTAGACGCCAATAATTGTGCCGAGAACCGCCGTACTCAAACTAGCGAGAAATAGTGCCCAGGAAGGGC
>WFQT01000279.1 GCA_015486895.1 Anaerolineae bacterium | reverse complement strand
CGATAAAGACATCCTGGCCTTTCCAGTAGTGTACCCGCCCTACGACGCCGAACAGAAGCTGATCTGGGGTAATGCCCCATTCCCGGCGCACAGCCTGGCCGCTCACGGCAGGGTTAAATTTCTCCGTGTCTACTGCATCTGGAATCACCGTCAAGCGACTATCCACCGCCTCGGTGTCTACCCGGATTTGATCTCGCACGGCATTAGAGATAGCAACAACCCAATCGGTATAATGATTGAAGTGATGAGAGAGAAAGCGGCGCACTGAATATGGCCTCTCGATGATCTCGTGGACGTGCCAAACGTGGGGGCGGTTCGCTAAAGCAGCAGCATAAGCACCGCAGAGTACAGCGCTGGTATTGGAATGCACCAGTGCTACATTCTCCCGGCGGATGAGCCGCCACAACCATTGAGTACCCCACAGGAAGCGAGCACCAAGGCTAATAGCGCCCAAGGGGTTGAAGTAACGACGTCGCAGGACGCCCATATTCACCCGGTAAACCGGCACACCACTCTCCTGCAAAGCAGTGCTCAGTTCCCCTTTATAAGGCAAATCGGTGGGCACCACGACCAGCGGCCGGAATTTCTCTCGGTGCAAGCGCCGGGTCAATTCGTAAAGTACCACGTCGGCGCCGTAAAGCTCATCACTGGAATGGACGAAAAGAATTGTGTAAGGTGCTTCAAGAGTCATCATCTGTCTCATTTGTGATAGAAAATTGAGTGCCACAGTAGAGTAGCGCGGCGTGAATCCACGGCAAAGCCAGCCAACTACCGTCTGTAGATTGATAGGCAATCAAGAGGACAACAAAGCTAAGGGCGAGCCCAAGTAACGGCTGTCGTATTGATAAGGGAATCCGGCGCAACCTCCATGCTGCTGACCCAAGCAGAGAAAGCGCAAACCCGGTAACGGCAATAAGCCCCAAAATGCCACTCTCCTGCGCTGCCCGGACGGTCAAATTGGCAATCCAGGCGCTGCTGCCGCGTAGCTGGCCGTGGATCTGGACGAAAGTGCCTGGCCCCCAGCCAATCAAGGGACGCGCTTTCCAATCAGTGTAAGCGTATGTCCAGTCATGGATGCGGCCGCTAAAAGTTGGATCTGTCGCCATATTGCTTAGAGTGTGCAAACGGCTTAATAGTGGCCAGTCCGCCGGCAAAAAGCGCCAGGCAGCCCATACTGGAAGCGCTAAAACGATAATGGCCGTGGCTGCCCACCATAGGCGTCGTTGACGGGCTTGCCGGTCCGCCGGGACCAGCAACCAGAGCAATGGGAAGACGACAACAAAAGCGACCCACGCAGCCCGGGACAAACTGAAAAGCAGCGCCAAAGTGGTCAAAAGAGCACCCAGCAGCCACCAACGTTGCAGCCACAACCAGGCACGCCAAGAAGCCCATCGGCTCTCCCCCTCGGATTGCAACAAGTAGGCGGCTTTAGTTGAGGATAGCGGCGAAGTCAACATCGTCAGGAAGAAAATTGACCAGGCGGCATTGCTGCTGCCGAAAATGTTCCCCTCTTCCAATGTACCATAAGGAACAGGTACCGGCCAGGAAGATGCAACTTGCACACCAAAAGAAAGATTGGGATAAATTACCCGGGCAAAAAGTCCGAACGACGCTTCCAGGGCAGCCAACAAGAGAAAAGCTCGCCACGCTTGCTGCCACTCTCGTTCTTCCCGAATGAGGTTTACCGTGAGCAAGTAAGTAGCTACCATCAGGCCCATCCGAATTTGGTGGCGTAAAGTGTCGGCGTAGTTTGGCGCGTTAAAAAAAGCGCCAGCAACCAAGAAAAGCCACCAGGCTATGGCGAAAAAGCCGGGAACGGTGATTTGGAATGATCGCCTGTGCCGGTAGAGACGCAAAAGCAATAGCGGCAGCAACCCTAACAAGACTAAATGGGCTGGTCGTATCGTCACCGGCCCCGCGTCGAAGCGCAACCGGGTCAGCAACGCACTACCCCAGAGAAGTACAAACGGCAAACGCGGCCAATCTGTCCAGAGGAGATACACGGCCGCAACCAGGATTGACAAGGCTATCGGCAGTCCAATGAAGAGTAACAGCCAGATGGGATGCACCGCAAGCAGCCACAATAGCCCCGGCGTCAGCAAGGCAATGGAAAACAAGACCAAGAGCAATGGCCAGCTATGCCATTCCACAGAATGCGGTGACAGGGAGGGGGAACCTCTGCTCATGAGCCGTTCTGCTCCCCCGGTGACCGCCGCCAGCGAATCACCTTTGCCGGGACGCCGCCCACCACCGCGTAAGGCGGGATATCACCGGTGACGACGCTACCGGCTGCTACCACGGCTCCTTGCCCCACCGTCACCCCATCTAAGAGAACAACCCCGGCACCTAACCAGACATCATCTTGCACGACAATGCCTTTCTGGCTCACTCCCTGGCTCTTAATGGGCTTTCCTGGCTCAGCGAAAATATGATTCTCGCTGTGAAAGCTGACTCGCTGCCCAATGAGCACATTTTCCCCGATGGTAACCCCACCGGCAGCGCCAACATAATTATAGTCCCCCAGGTTGGAATTGTCGCCGATGCGAAATCCTTTTCCTAAGCGGGTCAAAATGCCGGTCGCTTCAATCATGGCGTACTTGCCGATAGAAACATTATCTCCCAACCAGACCCCATCCTGGCTCAGCGCATCAATACGCACGTCGTCTTCAATGGTGACACTGCGGCCTAAATGCAAATACCGGCCGTGCCAGATCTGTACCCGCCGGCCGACGAAAAATGGGCCCGCTACACCACCAAGGCGCCAGCGCCAAAAGAGCGAAGCGCGCAGCAAGGTTACCCCGCGCCGGAAGAGAATTGCCAGCAGGTCGCCGCTGTGCAACGCTGGGTCTAAGTGATAGGCTGGATCAGCTTTCAATCGCTGAATTAGCTTTTCAATCCATCGTTTCATCTGCACCTGCAAATTGCCAAAACATGTGCGGCCATTCTATCATAGCAAGATTGACCGGGCAAAGTGCCTTTCGTCCAGTGGTAGCACAGCCTATACCATCGAATAAATCAGGGCCAACAACGTTCCTATAAAAGTAATGACAAAGAAAAGCAGCATAAAACGGCGCTGGGGAATAAGCAATATATCCTCCATCCAACGCCTTCCTTTGAGAAGCGAGGTATTCTATGGAACAACCGATTATTGTTGTCGATAACTTAGTACGCCGTTACGGCGACTTCACCGCCGTGAACAGGATATCTTTCTCCGTCGGCAAAGGGGAAATCTTCGGCTTTTTAGGGCCCAACGGGGCCGGGAAGACCACCACTATTAGTGTCCTCTGCACACTGCTGAAGCCATCGGAAGGGAAAGCCATTGTTGCCGGCCATGATGTCTTAAGCGACTCCAAAGCCGTGCGGCAGAGCATCGGCTTGGTTTTTCAGGAATCGACATTAGATGAACAGCTAACAGCAGAAGAGAACTTACGATTCCATGCCGCACTCTATCACCTGCCCCTTGGCCTGACGAAAAAACGCATGGATGAGGTATTAGAGATGGTGGATTTAGCCGACCGGCGCCGTGACTTGGTCAAAGCATTCTCTGGCGGCATGCGGCGGCGGTTAGAAATCGCCCGCGGCTTACTACACCACCCGCGCATTCTCTTTTTAGACGAACCTACTTTGGGCTTAGACCCGCAGACGAGGCGACACATTTGGACTTATTTGCTCAATCTGCAAGAACAGGAGGGCGTCACAATCTTTCTGACGACCCATTACATGGACGAAGCGGAGTTTGCCAGCCGCATTGCCATCATTGACCACGGTCGCATCGTTGCCCTGGACACACCGGAGGGGTTGAAGTCGATGGTCGGCGGTGATGTCATCACAGTGCACACGCAAGATGATGAAACGGCCCGTCGTTTCGCCCAGGAACAGTTCGGTGCTCGCCTGTTGCCCGGCAGCTCCGAGGGGGGATTCGCCTTGGAAGTGGAAGATGGCGCTTCATTCATTCCTCAGTTCGTGCGGGGGGTACCACCGGTGGTGAAGACAATTTCTCTGCGCCGGCCAACATTAGACGATGTTTTCTTAAAGCTAACAGGTAGGCAAATCCGGGATGGAGAACTGGATGCTAAAGACCAATTCCGGCAGAGCCTCAAAAACCGCAAGCGCCGCCGGCCACACTAAGGGAGGATTCGAGATGATTAACGTACTACGAGCAATTTATACCATCTGGCTGCGGGAGCTCCTACGTTGGTGGCGAGACCATAGCCGCATTATCGGGGCTTTCGGTTTCCCTATCATCTTCTTGTTTATTTTCGGTAGTGGTCTTTCCCCAGCTATGGGAGGCCTGACCGCCGGCTTAGGGATGGGCGGGAACAAGATTGACTTCGTCAAGTTTATTTTCCCCGGTGTCATCGGCATGAACGTGCTCATGGCTTCTATTATGTCCGGTGTAAGCATTGTTTGGGATCGAGAGTTTGGCGTCCTGAAAGAAATGCTGGTCGCTCCAGTAAGCCGGCCCTCCGTCGCCATCGGCAAGACTTTAGGTGGTGCTACCGTGGCAACATTGCAAGGATTACTGATCTTAGTCTTCGCACCGCTGATCAATGTACACCTGTCATTCATAGAGGTCATTCAGCTCATCCCGCTGATGTTCTTGGGTGCCCTATCCCTGACGGCAATGGGCGTTGCCATAGCTGCCCGCATGCACTCCATGGAAGGCTTCCAGATGATCATGCAGTTCGTCACCTTCCCAATGATTTTCATGAGCGGGGCGCTTTTCCCGCTGCGAAACCTGCCGGGATGGATGAACTTTTTAGTGAAGATTAATCCGGTCACTTATGCTATCGATCCGCTGCGCCAAGTGATAATGAAAGGTGAGGGTGTGCCGGCGTTCTTGATGGCTAAATTAGCCGAACTCGGGTTAACAGTGGAAGTGTTAGGGCACCCTATGACGATTTGGAATGACGTTCTCGTGGTGTCTGTTTTTGGCCTGGTAATGGTTGTTCTCTCGGTATCCATGTTCAACATCCGAGATTAAGCTAAGATCAAGTAACAACGATAGCGCGGCCAGCTCAATGAGCCGGCCCGTTTGCTTGCCAGAAGTAAGGACAAGCCAAAGCGCCGGCCGGTGCGAACAATCTCACAACGAAGTCCAGAT
>WFQT01000278.1 GCA_015486895.1 Anaerolineae bacterium | reverse complement strand
GCAACAGTCTTGCCAGCTCCCTCTGGCGCCACAACCAGCACGAGCCGGTAATACTGCGCGGTCGTTTGCTCGATCTTTTGCATCACCTGATCTACAAGTAGCTCTGTCATTCCCAATCTTTTTGTACCACTCTATATTGTTGTAGCATTGTGCTTTCACACAAACAATCTACGGTTCGTCAGTCAAGACAGATGACGAACCCTGTTTGTGGTTTCACAGGGAAAAACCAATAAACCGAAAAAGCTGATGACCGCCTATTCCAGCTAATCCGATCTGCTATCGTAACAGCGAACCGCATTCACCAGCTTGACGGCATTTCGCTACATTAGCCTCTTGAGAAGAGAACGACTGCAGTAAGAACATCCTACTCGAAATCTGCATCCGACAGCGAGAAACTGTGGGTAAGATGTAGCTTGCAGCATAGCCCCAAGCACACGCTGAATGAAGAACACCCAAAATGCGTAAACGCCCATTAGCGCGTCTTGACTCCAGCGGGCGTCTGTGCTAAGCTATGCCTCGCCGGGGTGGTGACGACACTCCGGTCATCACCTCGCCGGCCTAGAGCCGGGCGAGGTTTTTTGTTTCCTATTATTATAAGCATTTCTGACACTTTGTGCCAAATACTGCTGGTACTATCAGGAGAAATATCTTCTTTCCCCCAACAAGGTCGCAAAAGCGCGAATTCCACAAAGCAATCAATAACCGTAAACAGCCAATTGTGCACCACCATCCGCATCGATTTTTTGAGAAACAGGTTGAGCAAGGCCACTTATGAGCGGGAGTCAACATTGATAAACTGAACCCTCTGGATGTTTTTCTTGTTGCTGCAGTCCATTCTACTGGATACCAAATATCGTCTGTGAGTGAAAAGCATTGAGACAGATCACACTGCTTTCAATTTCCTATATTGACCGAGTTTGATTTTCCTTATACTGACAGGACATTGCGCTTGTCTACTATTCGCTAAGGAGTTATCACGAGCCTGCGGCGCACCACAGCGGATGAAAAGAAGGCCGGCAGCCGGTGGCCGGTAGCCGTTGGCAAGTGCAGGATGATACGTTGGAGGCGCGTTAAGCGCCAGGCGACTGAAGTCACGCCGCAAGGGCGGTTCGCTGCGTTCATCGCCGGGCGACGACCTGCGTCGGCGTATCGGCGGAAAGGAGCCTGTCTGCGGGAGTGATCGTCGTCGTGTGGTGTGCGTGCCCCTCCCCGGGCGGAGGAGGGGAAAAACGGAGCGCAGCTCTGTTTGGGGAGGGGTCGCGTGCGCGTTGGCCATCGGTGCGGTTTCAACAGCGGGCTGAGGCGGCGCCGCGAGAGCGCCCCGGGCTAAAGCCACGGGGCTATGGCAAAGCAAAGCCCGCTTTAGCGGGCTATTGGCAGGCTCGGCCGCGGGCAGTGTCCGCTACGCAGATATCCGGCGCGATACTGTGTCAAGGGCAGATTTGCTCAATGGTGTGAGGATTATCTCCTTCTCTGAGCCGCGATTTGCCGGTTCTCGTACCGTGCTGCGGTTAGAGACATTTGATTTCGCGAAGAAACGGTACGTCTTCATCGAAACGATCCGGTCCCAACAGAGCGAATCACCTCACCAGCCCCGGCATATACGAGCGGTGAACATGCCGAGCAGCGTGAGCCGGGATATGAACAACCAATCCGTCGCCTTCACGGGCGTAACGGGTTCCCCCCGACATAACACGGAGAACAGCAGCGGCCTGCTTGCCCCCTGCAACAACGGTGACGAAATAGTCCCCCGGGGCAGCACCTTGCGTGTCAACAAAGAAACGCACCTGGTCGCTTTCATCGACGACAAGGGAAGTGAAGACAGTGTGGCCGTTGATGCTAATACGGCCCCCTGTCGTGGTGGGAAGATTCGCTCCCACCAGAGTGAATACGCTTCCGGCCCTGCCCGCGCCGTGGTTGGGCTGCAGCAAGGGATGCGGGGTCTCTCCCAATGGGATAGGCCAGGGCCAGCGCAAATCTCGATGGCGCCCCAATTGGCCGTAGGCATCGCTGCCCCAGCACATCAGACGGCCGCCGTGGCCCGCGTCCATCTGGGCGCACGCGTGGTCGAAGCTCACACGCACATCCTGAACGCCCCCCGCCAGACCCGCTACGGAGACGGGGCGGGATTGCGCCCGGTACGACCCGTCGCCATCCTGGCCGTACATGTTCTCTCCCCAGCAGCGCAAACCACTTCCGACAACGGCACATGTTGTATATCCTCCGGCGTCCAGAGCCGTGGCCGCGCCGCCCAGATTCTGCACTTGCACAGGCCTCTCGCTCCCCCATCCTGCGTTGGGATTTCCGAGTTGTCCCTGGCCGTTGGCGCCCCAGCACCAAACCTGTCCGTTTTGCAGGCGTGCGCAGGTGTGATAGTCT
>WFQT01000277.1 GCA_015486895.1 Anaerolineae bacterium | reverse complement strand
CGGCGTCGTGGCGGCAGCGGACCGAGTTGTTCCTTTCCGGCGGCGTGTTGGGCGGCGTTTTTCTGCTTCTCTGCGGCAATATCGAAGGTGGCTTGCAATTATGGCGCAATCTGGCGCGATTGAGTCATTCGCAATTTCACAGCAACTTACCCGGCTTAGCGCCGTCAGTCCACGCCCTGAACGGCTTCTGGCAATTGCTGGCCCATGGCGCTCATTTGGCACCTTATCGCTATTGGGACCCCAGCCGGGTGATACCGTATACTATCAATGAGTTTCCTTACTGGAGCTACCTTTTCGCCGATTTGCACCCGCATATGATCGGCATCCCATTTACTCTGCTGTTCATTGCTTTCGCGGTGAACGTCGTGGTTGGTTGGCACCGTCGCTGGTTTGCTGACGGCATTGGCAGCGGCTTGTCTCGCTTCTTAGCATTGCCGCTCTTGCTGGGGGCGTTAGCCGTCATTAACACCTGGGACGTGCCGACCTACTTTTTGCTCATTATGGCGGCTCTTTTTGTGCGCCAGTGGCGGGCCCGGGGCAATATCTTGCCAGTATTGTTAACCGTGCAAGCGGCGGTCATCGGCGGCGGTGCTTATTTACTTTATTTGCCGTTCTTCCAGCATTATGTGCCCATTGCCAGTTCCGGTGTTGGCTTTCTGCCGGTGCACACCAACCTGGGGAAGTGGTTAGCTATTTGGGCGCTTTGGTTTTTCTTAGTGCTGACTGCCATTTGGCTGTTCATGACCGGTGGCCGGGGCGGCCCCGCTATTGTCAAATGGTTGCGCAGCTTTTTCCGTCACTGGGACTGCTTGCCGCGTTGGGTTCGTTTACAGAAAATGTTCGTGCACCAGGCTGCGGAAGGCTTTGTGACGCTGAAGTGGCTTTTCGCTGCCACCTGGGTTGTCGCTGTTTTGCTCTACTGGGCGAAATTTAGCGTCCCGGCGTTGCTCTTACCGCCGCTATTGATTGCTATTTTGCTCCTTTTCAGCCGCCGGGTTAGCGGTGAGCGGCTTGTTATCCTGCTTCTCATTGCCTTAGGGTTAGGCGTCCTCTTCGGCGTCGAGTTCGTCTATCTACGAGATCACTTGCAAGGTGGCGATTTCCGGCGCATGAACACGCTATTCAAATTTTACACGCAGGCGTGGGTGTTACTTTCCTTGGCCGGGGCCGCAGCCATGCCACGAATTTGGCGCCTGTTGCGACGTTGTTGGCCAGCGGGCCTGCGGATCACCTGGCAAGCCATATTCGCCGTGTTGGTGGCCTTTGGCCTGGTTTTTCCTCTTCTCGGCACACCGGCCCGGGTCAAAGACCGTTTCCCTCAACCGCTGAGCAAAAGGCCGCCTTTTGGTACTTTAGATGGCATGGCTTACATGTCGGTGGGTGTTTATACCTGGCCAGATGCTGCGCATCGTATTCAGCTCCGCTATGATTACGACGCTATCCGCTGGCTGCAAGAGCACGTGCAGGGAACGCCGGTCGTTGCCGAGGCACGGCTGGATTACTACCGGGAAGGGGGCACGCGTGTTGCTTCGTTTACAGGCTTTCCCACATTTATAGGATTGCACCAATACGGCGAGCAGCGCTATAATGAGCAGGTTGATCCCCGGCGGATATTGGCGGAAGAGTTCTGGAAAACCAGCGATCCCGCCCGGGGTTGGGAAATCATAAAGCAATTGGATATTCGCTATGTGTACGTCGGCCAGTTGGAGCACATTCAATATCCGCTGGAGGGCCTCGCCAAGTTTGACACGTTAGTTCGGCAAGGCAAGCTCAAAGTGGCTTACCGGAATCCCAAAGTCGTCATTTATAAGCGGATTATACATGCCAACAAGTAGCGAGGGCAGTTATTAGCTAAGGGGCGAAAACCGATTTTCTCTGCGCCCTCGGCGGTGAAAATTGGCTCTCTGGTAAGTGGCCAATGATAGGATCAGACATGCTGAATGTTATCATACGCGTTCTATTTTGGTATTTCTGGGTCATGTTGATCAGCCTGGCCGGGCTGCCGTTGGCGTGGCGCTGGCTGCGCTGGCTGCCGGACCGGGGTTACACTTTTGCCAAGCCGTTCGGTCTGCTTCTCTGGGGCTATTTTCTCTGGGTAGGGGCCAGCATTGGCTTGTTGCACAACAACTTCGGCGGCGCTGTAGCCGCAGTCGCCCTGTTAGCGCTGCTGTCATTTTTCTTCGGCAAAGAAGCATGGCAGCTCGATGCGCAAGGTCGACGGCCTCTCTGGGCCTGGCTACAACGCCAATGGCACCTTGTCGCCTTCACAGAGGGATTGTTCCTGCTTTTCTTCATCGTTGGCCTGGTTTACCGAGCTTTCACGCCGGATATTGCCACCGCCGGGGGGGAGAAGTTCATGGAAATGGCATTCCTCAACGGCATCCGCACCTCGCCGGTTTTCCCGCCCCACGACCCGTGGCTGGCCGGTTACAGCATCAGTTATTACTATTTCGGCTATGTCATCATGGCCGGCCTGATGACTTTAAGCGGTGTCAGTACCGGTATCGGCTTCAATATCGGCGTTGCAACTTTGTTCGCTTTAGGCTTGAGTGGCGCTTTTGCCGTGACCGTCAATTTGCTGAGCAAAAAAGGTGCGGAAGGAAGCGACGCTATTCACTTTCCCTTCGGTTGGGGCTTCTTGGGTTCACTGCTCTTTGGTATCGTCAGCAACCTGGAAGCAGTATTTGATATCCTATATGCCCGGCAATGGTTGCCCTATAGCTTTTGGCACTGGCTGGACATCAAAGACCTGAACATTCCTGCCGTGGGGCCGGCTACAGCGCTGCCGCAGCGTTTCATGTGGTGGTGGCGGGCGTCCCGGGTCATCAACGACCGGGATTTGTTAGGCCACAGCATGGAAGTCATCGACGAGTTTCCTTTCTTCAGCTACATCTTAGGGGATATGCACCCCCATGTTTTAGCGTTGCCTTTCGTGCTGTTGACTGTGGGGCTGGCGTTCAATCTTTGGCGCTGGCTATCCGGCCCCGAGGCAGCCGTAGAAAGCGAAAAGCCCTGGTATTCCCCAAGCCGGTGGTGGTCGCTGGCCGTGAATTGGCCGGGTGGGAGCAGCGGGTTCTTCTTTGGTGCTTTGGCAGTGGGCAGCCTCTTCTTCCTGAACACTTGGGACGCGCCCATCTACTTGGGTCTCCTGTTGTCAGTATACGTCTGGCGGCGAGCCCGGCCACACCAACAGTTCAAGTGGTCGCTCTTGGTGGATGGCGCCCTGGTGGCGGTAATGATGGGGGTACTATCGCTGTTCTTCTACTTTCCCTTCTTCATCGCATTTCAGTCCCAGGCCGGGGGATTGTTGCCGAATCTGTTCAACCCGACCCGTTTAGTACAATTCATGGTGATGTTCGCGCCGCTGCTACTGCCGGTTTTCGCTTTCCTTTGGCTGTTGGGCCGGGAAAGCGGCTGGCGGCCTACCGGCAAAGCATTCGCCGAGTGGGTTATCTGGCCATTGTTGCTGCCGCCGGTAATTATCCTGCTGCTCTTGTCGCTGCTACTCTTAACCCCGGCGGGGCATGATTTTACTCAGCGCATTTTGAGTAACCCGGAAGTGCAAAAACAGATCGGCGGTGCCAATTGGGGGGCGCTGCTACGCCGTATCGCCGGGCTACGCTTCGCCGTCTCCGGCACTTACCTGCTGTTGGCTTTAGCAATCGGTTGGGTGTTGGGGTTGTTAGCAGTGAAAATGCCGAAGCCGGAGGAAGGAGAAGAAGAACGGGACACTTTTGTCCTTTTCTTGATTGGCTTCGCATTCCTTTTGACTTTTGGCGTGGAGTTCGTCTATTTGCGGGATCTATTCGGCACCCGCATGAACACCGTCTTCAAATTCTATTATCAGGGGTGGGTGCTCTTTAGCTTGGCGGCGGTATATGGTTTGGCACAAGTGTGGCGCCGGGCCCGCCACACTTTAGGTGGCCAGGTCTGGTTGGCCCTTTCGGCGCTTTTCATCCTGGGCGGGTTGATTTATCCGCTGACGGCGGCGCCTAACCGGGCCAACAATTTCCGCGGCCGGCCGACGTTAGATGGTACTCGCTGGATCAAACAGGGGGTGCCAGAGGATGCCGCGGCTGCCCGGTGGCTGCAATTACACGCGCCTTTAGACGCCGTGGTAGTGGAAGCCACTGGCCACTCGTACAGCTACGCTGCTCGCCTTTCGGCGCTGACCGGTCGGCCAACGCTCTTGGGCTGGGATGGCCACGAAAGCCAATGGCGCGGCCCAGCTTATAGCGCCATGGTGGGTAAACGCCCCCAAGTGATCCAGCAAATTTATAAGATCGCCAGCGGTACAGAGCTGGTGCAGTTATTGGCTGCCAACGGCGTCGACTACGTTTATGTGGGGCAGTTGGAACGACGGGCGCTGGGCATTACCCCGGCAGACATCAAGCGGCTTGACCGGGCGTTGCGGTTGGTTTATAAGAATAAAGAAACGCGGATTTACCAACGGCCTGGCGACCCGGCACAATAAATGAATGAGAAGTGCCCGACGAGTGTTGTGTTTAAGTGTTTAACGTGTCTGCTTCAAGAATAGCCACAGAAAGGCACAGAAAGACACGGAAGGGTACAAAAATCTCGTCGTTATGTGGTGTGGGTGGGGAGGTTTTATCAATTTTGGCGAAACAAAGACGGAAACACACACAGCCGTTGTCCGGAGGGATCAGAATGCCCCTTCCACCGGAAGTGGAACAAATTAACTTCCCGGCCGGGCAAAATCTATTGGTATGGTTTACGTTAGAACGGGTGGCGTGGGGCGTCCTCCTGCTGTTAGCGTTCTTATGGCGTTATTTTGCCGTAGGCGGCAGGCCATTGTCACCAGAAGAGGCTAAACTGGCCTGGCCCGCCTATGCCGTCGCCCACAGCAAGGCACCCATCACAACTGTAGGGGTTAGCCCGCTCCTCTTCAGCGGCCAATGGCTGCTCTTCTCGCTATTCCAGGGCAGCGCTTTTCTGGCTCGCTTTTGGCCCGCCTTAGCCGGCGTGTTGGTGGTCTGGTTGCCTTACCGGCTGCGCCATCGCATTGGCCGCGAGCCGGCGTTGCTGGCCGGATTGCTGTTGCTGCTTTCCGCCCACCAGGTTTTCCTGAGCCGGTTGGCGGATGGTGCCATGCTGGCGTTGGCCGCGGCGCTTTGGCTGTTCGCCGACCTGTTGGACATCGCCGACGGCAACGGCAGCCGTTTCTGGACGGCGGCCATTGCTTTTGCCGCCTTGCTGATCGCCGCCCCGGAGTCGTACACGCTGCTTATTGCATTGGCCGTGGCCGCCTGGCCGCTGGCCGGGGTACTGCGCCGTCAATGGCAGTTAGCTGGAGCTGTGACGCAGCGACGAGCTGCAGTGGCTTTCGCGGCCACCTTTTTCTTAGCCGGCACGCTCTTCTGCACCCGGCTGTCGCTCTTGGGCGCGGCATGGGAAATGTTCGCTATCTGGGGAAAGCGCTTGACTCAGAGCGCCGGTTACCCCTGGTACTGGCTACCGTTGCGGTTGCTGGCCGATGAGCCGCTGCTGACCGTGGCAGCACTTTTCACTCTGCCACTGGTCGTGCGCCAGTGGCGCCAACCGTGGAATCGCTTTCTGTTGGCCTGGGCGGCGCTTTTTCTTGTCGCCGGTTTCCTGCCAGGGCATAGCTCACGTGAAGCTGCCTTCCTGACTGTACCGCTGGCTTTCTGGGCTGGCCGGGCGCTTTGGTTAGCCTGGCGAAAGTGGCTGGTAGATTGCCATTGTCTTGGCGATCAGGGATATGCCGTTGGCTTTTCCGTGCTGCTCTTAGGGACGGCTGCAGTCGTCGTTTCCATGTTGGCGGAAGATAAAGTTAGCAGCGTGCTACCGATGGTGACTTTGCCTTTCTTGCTAATGGTAGTGATCGTGCTTTTGCAAGGCTTCTGGTTTAGCTGGCGCTCGGCAATACAAGTCCTGCTCATCCTTGCTTTGCTATCCGGAGGTGTGCTTACTTTTGCCACCTCCTGGCGGGATAACGAAGACAAAATGGCGTGGACACAGCCTGCTTTTGGGCGCGAGGCTGTCGATGTGGATGCGGCGAAGCTGGTTTCTGTGCTGGAGCAAGCATCTGCCGAGCGGGTCGGTGACGCTCAACAAATGCCGGTTGTCGTTGCTGTCGGCCCGGAATTGACGCCGTTCTTGCTTTGGGAACTGCGCGGTTTCCAGCAAGTGTCGGCGGTGGCAGCACTGCCGAAGCAGTTTGACGGCTCAGCAGTCATTACCGGCCCAGAAGTGAAAATGTTGCCCGGCTATTTTGGCGGCAAGTTCATCTTGACGCGGAATGTCTTGCCTTCGGGGCCTAACTTGGTCTGGATTCGCTGGCTGCTTTACCGACTACAGGAGTGTGCTACGCCGGGGCAGCAAGTGATCCTCTGGCTACAACCGCGCAAAGCAGCAACCACTAATAAGTAACTGGAGTCCGGCGAAAATGACGTTTTAGGCTCGGCCTAACTATCTTCGACCACAGATTGCACGGATTAACACAGATTTTCCTTTGCTTTTCGACCCAAATCTGTGAAGTTCTGTGGCTAAGATAAAAACGCCAGAGTCCAGTAAGTAAGTAGTGAGTGACGAGACAGTAAATCCATGACAAGGAACATTAGAATTGTTGAGGGTAATATGGAACAAGAAAGTGGGGAACGATATTGGTTAGACCAGCCCTTAGACTGGCTAGTTAATTGGAATTGGGAGAAAGGCACTTACCTCGTTTTGGCCGTGCTGGCGTTTTTTAGTCGCCTTTATATGTTAGGCGTACGCTCTATGAGCCACGATGAGAGTTTGCACGTGGTTTATTCTTACAATTTGTATGCCGGCAAAGGCTATCAGCACAGCCCAATGATGCACGGGCCACTGCTTTTCCACCTGAACGCTTTAGCTTACTTCCTCTTCGGGGACACTGATTTCACTTCGAGATTGGTGCCGGCGCTCTTAGGTATTGCTTTAGTCTTGCTTCCTATTGCTTTCCGCCGCTGGATTGGCCGTTTAGGTGCCATTAGTGTCGCTTTTTTGCTGCTCATTTCTCCTTCGGTAGTGTACTATTCCCGCTACATTCGCCATGACATTTACGCTATCGTCGCTTTCATAGCGCTGCTCTGGTATGCTTTCCGCTATTTGGAAGAACAAAAGCCGAAGTATCTGGTCGGCGTGGCCGTCTCTTTAGCTTTTAGCCTGATTACAAAGGAAGTGGCTTTCATTTATGGCGCCATCCTCGGCTCTTATTTAGTTATACTGGCAGTGCGGGACGTCATCCGGGGTGGAGATGTGCTTCAAGAATTATCGGATTCCCCGCCATTCCAATTGGCCGTGATGCTTTTCGCCCTGGTGTTACCACTGACTACACCTTTCATCGTTCAGGGTGTTCTGCACGCCAACCCTGTGGACTACTCGCAGGCGGGGATTATCCGTTCGGCTACCATCTTTGTACCTTTGTTGGTTGTGAGTTTGGCGGTTGGCTATGTTTTATTGAAAGAACGGTTTTGGCTGCCTGCCTTGCTCTATTACACCATTTTGGTGCTCTTCTTCACCACTTTCTTCACTAATTACCAGGGCATCGGCACCGGCTTTGTCGGTTCCTTGGGCTACTGGTTGGTACAACAAGGCGTGCGGAGGGGCTCCCAACCGTGGTATTACTACCTCCTGCTGGTGCCGCTCTACGAGTTCTTACCGCTGACCTTAGGATTGGGTGGTATCGTCGCCTGGGTCAGCGGCCGGCCGCTGCGGGAAGAACGGGAGCCACATTTAACCTGGGCTGACTACTCTTACCGGCGGAATTTCATCACTTTCTTAGTCTATTGGGTATTCCTGACTTTCATCATCTACACCTGGGCAGGGGAGAAAATGCCCTGGTTGATCATCCATTTCGCCGTGCCCCTCTCCCTGTTAGGCGGCTGGTTTGTTGGTCGCATGCTGATGCGCTTGGATTGGAAGAAGGTCAAAAAGGAGGGCGGTCTCTGGTGGTTGCTGGTCGTGCCCCTTTTCCTCTACTTCATCGACCGCCTTTGGACAGTGCGCCCCTTCGCCGGCCGACATGTGGCCCAGTTGCAGGCGACAATCCAGTGGGTAGTGGTTTTGGGGCTGTTTGTTGTCGCTGCCTGGTATCTTTTGCTAAAAGGGCAAGCCATGGGAGGACGGTTGGCGACCCGGTTGTCTTTCCTAGCCATTATTGCTTTCCTCAGCGTGTATACAATGCACGTGAGCTGGCGGGCTGCATTCATTAACTATGATAATGTTAAGGAGTCGATCGTATACGCCCACGCTACGCCGGACATCAAGCGGGTGATGGGGGAAATTACCGCCATTTCTCAACGGCTCTACGGGGATAATTCCATCAAAGTGCCTTACGACGACGACTCCACCTGGCCTCTGGAGTGGTACCTGCGCCATTTCCCCAACAAACTGTACTATGGCGCTCAACCTAACAAGGACACGTTCAAGGATGCACCGGTGGCGATTGTCGGTTCCAAAAATCTGGGCAAAGCGGAACCTTACCTGAAACGCGATTATTATCGTTTTAAGTATCGCCTCATCTGGTGGCCGTTGGAAGGATACAAGGGGTTGACTTGGTCTTCTCTCTGGGCTGATTTACACGATCCTGCTTGGCGTGGCCGCTTTTGGGACGCTGTGCTGCACCGGAAGTACCAGCATAAGCTCTCCGATTGGCCGCTCCGCCACGATTTCTACCTTTTTATCCGCAAGGATATCGCCCGGCAGATGTGGGACATGGGCACAGCTACATTAGGTTCGCAAGAGGTGAAGCTGCCTGAACAGTCGGCTTATGACAAAGTAACGCGAACACTGCAGGCCAGGCACCAGATTGGTATTGGCCAGTTGAACCACCCCCGCGATGTGGCTGCCGCTCCCGATGGAACTATCTACGTGGCCGATTCTAGTAATAACCGCATTGTTCATTTTGACGCTCAGGGTAAGCTGTTAAATACGTGGGGCCAAAAGGGCACCGGGTCGGGAGAGTTCAATGAGCCGTGGGGCATCGTTGTAGACAAAAAAGGCAATGTTTACGTAGCCGATACTTGGAACCATCGGGTGCAAAAATTCGATGCTAACGGTAAGTTCCTGAAAATGTGGGGGTATGCTGCCATGACCGGCGGCAAGTTGGTTAATCCGGGGGCATTTTTCGGTCCCCGGGCATTAGCGTTCGCCAAGGATGGCAACTTGCTGGTCGTGGATACTGGCAACAAGCGGGTGGAAACATTCACGCCAGGGGGGGATTTCTTGGCTCAATACGGTGGCGTCGGTGCCGGGCCGGGGCAGTTCGACGAGCCAGTGGGCATCGCCGTGGACCAGGAAGGCAATATTTACGTCGCCGATACCTGGAACCACCGGGTGGAAGTCTTTACGAAGGATTTCACTTACCGGCGGGAGTGGTCTGTCGAAGGTTGGGACAGCCAGTCGGTGGTGAATAAGCCCTATTTAGCAGTTGCCAAAAATGGCGATGTTTACGTCACCGATCCGGAGAATTACCGGGTACTGGTTTTCAGTGCCAACGGCAAGATCAAAGCGGTCTTTGGCAATTATGGTACCGATGCTGCTTCCTTCAAGTTGCCTAACGGCATTGCCGTGGATGGCAAAGGGCAAATTTGGGTTGCGGACGCGGATAATAGCCGTGTTCTCGCTTTCCCGCTGCTGCCGTAAACAAGGAGATTCCCCCGATGTTAGCCAGCACCCAGAGCTGCACGGTGATCGGTTTAGATGGCGTCGCCGTGACCGTGGAAACGGACATTTACAACAAAGCTCTTCCTTCCGTTGTCATAGTCGGTTTGCCTGACGCGGCAGTGCGAGAATCGGCGGAGCGGGTGCGGGCAGCTATTGTCAATTCCAGTTTGCATTACCCCCGGGGACGTATTACTGTCAACTTAGCGCCGGCCGATTTGCGCAAGCAAGGGCCGGCGTTCGACCTGCCTATTGCGGTTTCCTTGCTCATGGCCTCCAGTCAACTGCCGGATGACTTGGATGAAGACCTTTTCGTTGGGGAGCTCTCTTTAGATGGCTCAGTGCGCCATGTGAATGGGATTCTTTCCATGGCATATCACGCCCGACAACATAATGTCCGCCATTTCTATGTGCCGGCGGTTGATGCGCCGGAAGCGGCATTGGTAGAAGGTGTGACTGTCATTCCCGTTGACCACCTGACACACCTGGCCAACCATCTCAACGGAGTTGTACCGATCCCTCCTTATCTCCCGGAGCACTCTTTTGAGGACATGGAGGCGTTAAACCGCTACAGCACTGACTTCGCCGATATTAAAGGGCAAGAGCATGTCAAACGGGCGTTAGAAGTCGCGGCGGCCGGGGGTCATAATGTGCTGATGGTAGGCTCCCCCGGCGTTGGCAAGACGCTTTTGGCCCGTGCCCTGCCTTCTATCCTGCCCCCCATTTCTTTCGAGGAGTCGTTAGGGGTGACCCGCATTTACTCGGTAGCGGGGCTGCTCTCCAGCGATCTTCCCTGGATTACCAGACGTCCTTTCCGTTCCCCACATCACACCATCTCTTATGCGGGACTCATCGGTGGTGGCCGCTTCCCCCGGCCGGGGGAAATTTCCTTGGCTCACCGGGGCGTGCTCTTCTTGGACGAGCTGCCAGAGTTCAATAGCCACATGTTGGAGATGCTCCGCCAGCCAATGGAGGACCGCCGGGTAACGTTGAGCCGGGCTTCCGGTTCGGTGACTTACCCGGCTAATTTTATGCTTGTGGGCGCTATGAACCCTTGCCCATGTGGCTATTACGGCGATCCGGTGCACGAGTGCACGTGCAGTCTCTCTGCCGTGCGCCGCTATCAGCAACGGCTTTCTGGGCCTTTCTTAGATCGCATTGATATTCACATGCGGGTGCCGAGGGTTGATTACGAGAAATTGCGCAGCCGCCAGCAAGGGGAACTATCGTCCGCTATTCGGGAACGGGTGGCTGCCGCCCGGGAACGTCAGCTTCACCGCTTCCAGGATTGCCCCCACTGCTTGAATAATGCCGATCTCGGCAGCAAAGAGGTGCAACGTTATTGCCGCTTAGATGATGCCGGGGAAACGCTGCTGCGCAATGCGGTGCGCCAGTTCCAGCTTTCGGCGCGAGCGTACCACCGGGTGCTCAAGGTGTCCCGCACCATCGCCGATTTAGCCGCGGAGGATCAGATCGCGCCGGCCCATTTGGCCGAGGCGTTGCAATATCGCTACCGGCCACTGGCTTAGCCGGCGATGGCGGCAGGCCGTGAATTTTCATAATACGTAGTACATATCACCCGACACGTACTACGTATTACCTGCCATTTTCATTTGCTGTGCTGTAGGCCCATGCTGACCCCTCCCCCAACATTGGGGGAGGCCGGGTGGGGGCTGGCCATGGACTCCAGTTTCTGACATCGGCAAGGCCTGGGAGAAATGACAATGTCTCTCATCTTAGTGATAGATCAGGGTACCCACGCGACCCGTGCACTGGTTATCGATGAGGAGGGACGGATACGGACGTCCTCCTTCTGTGGGGTTTCCTTACAGCGTCTCGGCCCGGATAGAGTGGAGCAGGACGCGGAGGAAATCGCCGCCTCGGTGGCTTATGTGGTCAAGGATGTGCTGGCGAGTGAGAAAATCCGCGGCTTGCCTGTGGTGGCTGCGGGCATGGCTACCCAACGTTCCAGTGTAGTTGCCTGGGACAGGGAAACGGGGAAGCCGCTGGCACCTATGTTGAGCTGGCAAGACCGCCGAGCAGCCGACCTGTTGCGCAATCTGTCGGCCAGCGCAGGGAGAATAAGAGAGATCACCGGCCTTCCGCTTTCACCCCACTACGGCGGGAGCAAATTGCGCTGGTATCTGGAGCACGTTCCAGAAGTCCGCCGGGCGCTTTACGCAGGCAGACTGGCCCTGGGCCCCCTGGCCAGCTTCCTCTTGTTCCGTATGCTCCAGGGGCAACCGCTGGTCGTAGACCATGCTAATGCATCGCGCACCCAATTGTGGAACCTGGCGAGGCGCGGTTGGGACCCGTGGTTGTTGAACCTGTTTGCTATCCCGCGGGAGACGCTTCCTGAATGTAAACCGATAGCCTGCGATTACGGTACTGTGCTTGGTACGGGAATCCCGATGAAAGCCGTGAACGGCGACCAGAACGCGGCCATCTATAGTCTGGGGCGCCCACGTCATGGCACGGCAATTGTGAACCTGGGTACAGGGGCTTTCATCCTTGTGCCCTTGGGAGACGGGCTTATCCGGCACCCGCGACTCCTGAGCAGCCTTGCCAGCAGCGGGCTGGATTGGAACGAGTATACCATTGAAGGGACGGTCAACGGTGCCGGGGCGGCGCTCTCCTGGGCAGAAGAGCATTGGAGTATCCCAGATATTACACTTCATCTGCCTGGATGGCTTGAGCAAGTGATGGAGCCTCCCGTTTTCCTCAATACCATCGGCGGCTTGGGTTCCCCCTGGTGGAAGCCGGGCCCAGCGCCGGTATTGGTCGGAGACGGCACACCGGAAGAGCGGGCGGTGGCGGTGGTGGAGAGCATCCTTTTCATGTTACAGGCCAACCTGGAGGAGATGGAGAATGCCGGGGTGAAGGTAGATCGGATTCAAATTAGTGGGGGCCTGTCGCAGCTATCTGACCTCTGTCAGCGGCTGGCTGATTTGACCGGGCTTACAGTGTACCGCCCGCCGGAGACGGAAGCCACCGCCCGTGGCGCAGCGTGGATAGCTGCTGGGCGTCCCCGGCATTGGCCCAAGCAAGGGCGCGGGCGCGTCTTTCATCCCCACCCTGATGATGCCCTTACTGCCCGCTATTGCCGTTTCCGCCACTTGATAGAGAGTAATTGACTGGCGCTTTTACAGCATACTGAATCTACGATCCACTGCCTGACATTTCTCTTTGCGCCCGGTGATCCGGACAAGAAGGAAGGCCCACGTGCACACGTGGGCCTTTTAACTTCCTATAGGGTGGGCACGCTTTCGTTTTTACCGGCATGACTTTGCTTTTCCGCTACTTCAATCGCCACTGTTGGTGATCGTTTCCGTTGAGGTTACCGGTGTTGTGGGTGTTACTGTCTCCGTGCCGGTGATTGGCAATGTAGGAGTAACGGTCTCCGTCCCGGTTATGCGTGTTGGGTTGGCCGCCGCGGTCATCTGATACACCGGGCAGATGTCTGATGCTCCCAGGGCTGGTACCAGGTCAGCATAGCTGCTGAAAATATTGTATGTCTGCGGGTGTGCAGAGGCGTAGGTTGTTACCGCTTGGCAAGCGAAGTCCATATTGTGGTCGGCCTTGTAGCTGTTCCACCATTTTTGTGTCAGCCCGACGTAAGGATTGTCCGGCATGTCGTTCGCTAAAGCATCTACAGCGCTTTGGGCAGCGGGAAGATCGTCGCTGTAGGCATATGTTTGAGCTAAACGGAAGCGGGCGAATCCGCGCAAAAGTGTGATTTCCTGGCCTCCGGGAGTGTCATCTAAAGCGCATGGTCGCAGGGTATTATTGCTAATGGCTTCCTTGTAAAGGGCTATGGCACTGCCCCAGCCGGCCTCGGGACCGTTGGCCATGGCTACGTTAGCTTCCCGGAGCTTGAAGCGCAGGCAAGTGGTGCCGTCAACTGGGTTGTAGGCTATGGAAGCCAGGTGATATGGAGCGCCCTTGACTGATTCCCAGAGTTCTTGCCAGTGCACTGGCAGGCGATCTCGGAAGTGATTGTAGCCGCCGCTCATGATGATCTCTTGCCCGCTGCCCGGTGTGCGGTCGTCAAAGGTGATCTCAGCGTTGGGCATTTGGGCTGGATCAGCTAACCACTCGACTAAGTTGCCCTCGTCGTAGCTGAGGACGTGTAATTTTGCCACACAATTGCCATCGCTACAGACCTGGTCGGCCCAAACTAAATCTGTTTTGCCATCTTTGTTCAAGTCTTCCGCAGCCAGCAGCAACGGTGCGCCTTCAGCAGGGATGTTGAGGGTCACCGTGTAATGGTTGTTGGCGTTTGGTGTAAAGACAAGCATCCTCCCTTGGGAGTGGTCGGGGCCTAAGGCGTTGGTGTCCTCGCTTACGGCGTGGTAAATAGGGGCGATGATCACGCTTAGGCTGCCGGAGATGAATTGGGTGGCGCCAACGCCCCCTAAAGTAGGAGAGGCTAAGCGGCAAGTGCGCACGTATTGTCCTAAGCTTTGGAGATCGGAGGGGTGGGCGTTGAGGAAGTGCAACAACACGTCCGTCTGCTCGGCAAATGACAATGGACAGGCTGCCGGGGCACCAGCGTATACTTTCGTTAAGTCTGGACAAACATCTTCCGGGCCAAAGGTAGGATTGGTGTAGCCATAGTCGGTTAGCATTTGCCATGTTTCTGGGTGCGTGGTGACGAAATTGTTCACAGCGCTGCAGCTTTCCGTTATTGAGTGAGTTGGTTTGTAACTGTCCCACCAGACATTCAGACACTGGGTGTAAAGGGCATCCGGCTGGGTTGCGTTGGCCTTTTTTACAACTTGCTGAGCTTTGTCCGGGTCCTGATTGTAAGCATAGGCTAAAGCGAGCCGGAAACGTGCGAAGCTGCGTAGCTCGTCTATCTCATTTGGACGCGTCCAGCACGCTTTTAATGTTTGGGAGTCGATCACGTACTGATAGTAAGGTAATGCTGGCATGAAAGAGCGGTCATTTGGGCCAGAGCGGAAAAACTGGTTGGCATCAATAATCCAGTGGTACATGCAGACGGAAGGATCATAAGCGATGGCCATCAGTCGGTAAGGTGCTCCGTCCACGGAGACCCAGGTCTCGGTGCGGGTGCGCTGTGGCCCCGCGGCCACCGAGTTAATCTGTCCGCCGTGCAGGTATATTTCTTGCCGGCCATCGTTGTCTTGGTCGGCCAACGTCACCGTGGCCGAAGGCATGGTGGCATTGTCTTTCATCCAGTTTTTGAACT
>WFQT01000276.1 GCA_015486895.1 Anaerolineae bacterium | reverse complement strand
GGGTGCAGAATCAGGCCGGCCCAAGTCAGCGCCAGCGGACATATGAGCCGATTGAGACATCGCCTGATATACGCCGTGGCCGTTAGGCGACACTACAGCAATGCATGAGGTGCCTCTAGCAACCTTTTCACCGACTGTAAAAAGGCAGCAGCGGGAGCGCCGTCAACCAGTCTGTGGTCAAATGTGAGGCTCAAGGTCATCATAGCACGTTGGGCCACTTTTCCCTGGTGAATCACCACTTTTTCCACAATCCGACCCACTCCAAGGATAGCTGCTTCGGGAGGATTGATGATAGGTGTGAATGCATCCACATCATAGGTGCCTAAATTGGTGACAGTGAAGGTACCGCCGCTTATCTCTGTTTCCATCAACCGACCGGCGCGGGCCCGTTCCACCAACTGCTGGCGGGCCAGAGCCAGCTCTGTCAGGTCTTTCTGATCAGCGTCTGGGATCACAGGTACGATCAGACCATCATCCAAAGCTACGGCAATACCGATGTTGACATTGGGCAAAAGGTGAATAACTTGCCCTTTGAGCGTGGCATTAAGGCGTGGGTGCTCACGGAGAGCTAATGCACAGGCACGCACTATCAAGTCGGTGTAGGTGAGAGGCACATCCTTCTTCAGATGTTCGCGCAGAGCTACCAGTTCGGTGACATCTGCCTCGGTATGCAGGGTGAGTTGTGCCATATTCTGAAGGCTCTCGCGCATTCGGCGGGCAATGGTAGCCCGCATCCCGGTTAAGGGGACTGTCCCTTCTGTAGCAGGTGTGACCTGTGGCTTAGTGGCCGGCCCTTCTTCCCCTGGTAGAACCTGCAAGGGCTGCTGCGTGTGAATAAAGGCGAGAACGTCTTTTTGGGTGATACGACCGCCACGGCCTGTGCCACGGACCTGGGATAGATCTACATTGTGTTCATCTGCCAGGCGCCTGGCAATGGGGGAAGCCTGGACCGAGCGAGGCGGCGATCCGGCAGCGGCCTTCTCTTTTGCCTTTTGCGCGGCAATAAAGGCGAGTACATCTTTTTCGGTGATACGACCGCCGCTACCGCTTCCTCGCACCTGGGTCAGGTCCACTTTGTGCTCGCGGGCCAGGCGCTTGGCAAGGGGAGAAGCTTTCACTTCGTGGATCGAAGGTTGAGAAGCAGATGTTACCGCAGCACGCTCGGCTGGCGCCGAGGGAGGAGCTGCCTCTCGGGCCTCTACATCAAGGCGGGCCAATGGCTGACCGTGCTTGACCACTTCGCCCTGTCGGGCCAAGATTGTTACTAACTTGCCTGTAGCCGGAGCAGGCACGTCGTAGGAAACCTTAGCTACCTGCAGTATTAAAAGGGTTTCCCCCTTTTTTACCAGATCACCCTCCTTCTTAAGCCATGTAACAACGACGCATTCTTCCTCAGTTTCCCCAATGTCCTCCGGCACCATCACATCTAACAGCGGCATTTGACATACTCCTTTCGTTGCGAAACATGCGACGAGGCAGGCTCCTACTTCGCTGTACCGTTTGATGTAGGAGTCTGCCCGCTTCTTGGGCGCGCGAACTACCTCTAGCCAGACACAAGCTCGCGCGCCGCCGCTACAATCCGGTCGACTGTAGGAATGACGTACTGTTCAAGCGGTCGGCTATAGGGTATCGGTACATCTGGCACGGCCAGCCGCTTGGGTGGGGCGTCCAGGTAGTCAAGTGCGTCCTCGGCCACAATGGCCGCCAGTTCGCCGGACATACCGAAGCTTTTGTAATCTTCGTCCACCACCACCACCCGATGGGTTTTCTTTACCGAGTTCACAATCGTCTCCCGGTCCAGAGGAACCAGGGTGCGCAGATCAATCACCTCAGCGTTAATCCCCTCCTCGGCCAATTGCTCGGCAGCGTCCAGACTACGGTGGACCATCAGTGCCACAGTCAGGATCGTCAGGTCGCTACCTTCGCGTTTGACATCGGCCTGACCGAAAGGAATGGTGTAGGGTTCCTCAGGCACGACTCCTGTAGCGCGGGGGTTGGGTGTCATCCACCCCAAGCCCAGGACACCTTTGTGGAAGAAGTACATAACCGGGCTATCGTCGCGAATGGCCTGAATCATCAGGCCCTTAGCATCGTAGGGGCTGGACGGAATAACGATCTTGATGCCGGGGGTGTGGGCAAAAAGCGCGTACAGGCTTTGAGAGTGTTGAGCTGCATCGCTGTAGCTGCCTCCAATAGCTGTCATAAGCACCATGGGTACCTTGACGCGTCCCCCTGACATGTAATGGATCTTGGCCATGTGGTTGTATATCTGATCCATAGCGGCCCCAAAGAAGTCGACGAACATCAACTCGGCGATAGGACGCATCCCTTCCGTGGCCGCGCCAACGGCCGCACCGATGAAGCCCATCTCTGATATGGGCGTATCCATTATCCGTTCTGGCCCGAACTTTGCCAACAAGCCGTCGGTAGCCCCGAATATACCGCCATAAGCTCCGATATCCTCGCCCATAACAAAGACTCTGTCGTCGCGCTCCATCTCCTGGGCAATGGCCTCGGCTATGGCTTTCTGGGTGGTTAACAATCTCTCTCCTGCCATTGTAGAATCCCTCCTAATCAACTCATGGCTTACGCAAACAGATGTTCCAAAGCTTCCTCTGGCGCCGGATAGGGACTCTCGCGGGCAAACGCTTCAGCCTCGGCAACGAGATCGGTCATCTTAGCTTGGATAGCCTCTGCTTCAGCGTCAGTCAGCAGGCCTTGCGCCTTCAGTTGAGAACCCAAGATGTTGATTGGGTCTCTTTCCTTCCATTTGTCCTTTTCTCCTTTAGCCAGATAAAGCTCAGGGTCTCCCTCGAAGTGTCCACGGAAGCGATAGCAGACAGCCTCTATCAAGCTAGGCCCCTCGCCCCGGCGGGCTCGGTCAATAGCTTCCTTGGCTGCCTCGTAGACTGCCAGCACATCTTGTCCATCAACCTGAACGGCCGGAATCCCATATGCTGCGCCTCGCTCGGCGTTGCTGCGGACGGCGGTAGACGCACTCTTTGGGACCGATATGGCGTAGAGATTGTCCTCCACCACAAAAACTACGGGGAGCCTCCAGATGGAAGCTAAGTTCAGGGATTCGTGGAAAGCTCCGATGTTAGCCGCTCCGTCCCCGAAGAACGATACAGCAACTCTGTCCTCTCCACGTTTCTTGATCGCTAGTGCTGCCCCTACGGCTTGGGGTATGCCGCCACCGACAATGCCCCCACAACCGAAGTGCAGGTTAGGGTCAAAGAGGTGCATGTGTCCACCCTTCCCATGGGAAAGACCCGTTTCCTTGCCAAAAATCTCGGCCATCATCTTTTTCAGGTCTTCTCCCTTGGCGATGAGATGACCATGTGCCCGGTGAGTACTGGTGACTGGATCGTCAGGCTGTAGATTGGCACATACTCCGGTAGCTACTGCCTCTTGTCCGCTATAGAGATGCATTTCGCCAGGAATGGGGCCGGCCGCGATATCAAAAGCTGGAAGTTTGCCCTCGTAGTACATTTCTCCGACTCGCTCTTCGAAGGTGCGAATCTTTACCATAGTGTCATATAGATTCAGTAGAGTCTCTTTGCTTAAACCCATCATAACACGCTCCTTTCTAAGTAAGCGGATCCGGACGACAACCCAACAAGCCTATTCAACTTATCGCTTGACTCACCTCCTTTCAGTTGATTGAAACAAATAGCCCAGCCTGGCTGGCAGCCCGCAGGGCGGCGCCGATGTCCACGACGTTTGGTCCTTCTTGGCTGAGCCGTACCCGGATTTTCTCACCCGACACAATAGGCACTTCACGTTCGCCGTCCAGTGCCAGGATTGCCGGCGAACAGGCGACAGTACCTTCCTCTCCCATGCTTAACCAACGTACTGACTGAATCGGGACAGAAGCCATTAACCCTGGCGCTATGGGAGCTAATACTGAGTAGATTGCATCGCCGCCAAGTGCCACTTCCAACCACGCGCCGTGTTCATTATGCAAGTGTGCCTCGGGGAGGTTGCCGGCAATAGAAGACGCACCGATAGTGCCGGTTCTGACCCGCGGCAAGATTACAGTGCATATCTTGCTAGTGTCCCATATAGCTCGACTGGCAACAAAGCGTTCGTCATAGACCACGGTATCAACAAGGGCAATATCTGTCAGTTTACCCTCGCGCAAAATCTCCAGGCGTGGTACTGGGCGGATGGCTGACTCACGCACGCCTTCGACCTCCAAGCTTACTACTGCCGCCGCAAAACCGGCTAGAGTGCCCTCAACCATCTTTGGAAAGACGTTGTTGGTTCCGGTGGAAACTGGTACCAGCGGCACACTGCCACAGCCTTTTGCAACTGCTCGGTTGGTGCCATCGCCGCCCAAAGTAACGATACATTTCACTCCAGCATTTACCATCATGCGTGCAGCTTGAGTTGAATCCTGCGATGTATTCGTTACCGCCATGTCCAAAAGCGTCATGCGGAGGCTAACACCGGCATTTTCATATGCTCGCACTGCGAGCCCAAAGGAGTCGGGCATAGCCAGGACGTGCCTGATACCCAACGCATCCAGGCCACGCAAAACACGGGTGATGATGTTGATTTTCTCATTGTTGCTAAAAACTGACCCATGGGCTACCAAGCGCCTGATGTCCTTGCCAGAAGCTGGATTTGCAATAATGCCTACCAAGGCTGTCACATTAGGCCTCCTGGACAGAGCGGGATGGCGCTACGTAACCCAAAATACTCATCGTACGGGAAGCTGCTCTGGCTGCCTGCTGTACTTTCGGTACCAAAACCTCCTTGCGTGTATCATATCGGCTGCGCGGTAAGGAAATCGCGATAGAAGCTGCGATACGCCCACAGGCATCAAAAATGGGTGCACCAATGCAGCATACGTCGGGAAGGAACTCCTCCAGATCCAAGCTATAGCCTAGCTTGCATACTTCGGCCAAATGTTCTTTAAGAAGGGCTATATCCGTGAGAGTGTTAGGGGTGTAAGCGGGGAGTTCTCGGCCAGCAAGGTATCGGTCCAGTTCGGGTCCATCGAGGTTAGCCAATATAGCTTTCCCTAAAGCCATAGCGTGGTTGCCTTCACTATAACCTATGGTCAAGACCTTGACTCTTACGGAAAGGGGACTCTCGGAAATGGAGGAGAGTACAATTTCTTCCCCGTCCCAGAGGGAGAGATAGGCCGTCTCATGAGTGGCTTCTTGCAGCGCGCGCACATGAGGTGTAAGTTGTCGCACCAGTTGAGCCGGTGAGGCGTCGCCATACACAGAATAGCCAATCTTGCCGCTTATACGAAAGAGAAGCGTGTCTGGATCCTTAACTACATATCCGGAGTCAATGAGCGTGTTCAGCAGGTGATAGCAGGTACTCAAATGGAGTTCGAGCTGATAACTAACCTGTTTGGCGTTCAAGCCCGACGGATGCTGCGCTAATAACTCCAATATGCGCAAAGCACGCCGCACTGATCGGATGATGTCATTTTTAGTTGACGCCTTCTCGCGGGAAATAACAGATTGTTGTATCATAAAACACCATGGTTAATAGTTGCAGCACAAGGAATGTACAACAAGGCCCGCTACGCTTCAGATAGTGAAATGCGCGACTCTCTGGCGTCGCGTTTGCCTGCCCATAGCACCATTGTAGCCGGAAATAGCGGGCTTTTCAAGAAGAAAAATTTCATATGGTGAAATCGCCCATAACTGGTTCAGGTGAGGGGTGATTTCTCGGAAGTGGTCCTCTCCTATGATTTCGGTTGTCTACAAAACTGGACTCCGGCCAAAATTGACAACGGCCCTGTGGGGAACCCTTGCACAGCGCCTTCTGTTTGATGTAGATTTGACGGATCGGAGGTGAGCGACGTACAATCTCACGTAGAAGAAAACCTCGCCCGGCATGTCCGTTACCGGCGAGGTTCGACCGGAGCGGTACTGGCGCCCCGGCAGGACGCAGGATAGCACAAGAGCCCGC